>CAIXCO010000300.1 GCA_903917955.1 uncultured Chlorobiaceae bacterium
AGCCGGGTAGCCCCCGGCTTCTCTTTTTGATCTGAAAACTTTTAGGAACCAGAACTCCTACACCTCCATGATCTCTTTCTCTTTGTGCGTGATCAGGTCGGTAAGCTGTTTCTCAAATTTGTGGAGCATCTCGTCGGCATCTTTCTTGCCTTTATTCTTGTCGTCTTCGCTGATGACTCTCGATTTTTCGAGCTTTTCAATCTCCTGAATCATGTCGCGGCGAAGGTTGGTAATGCGGTGCTGTCGCAGTTCAGCCAGTTGAAGGGAAAGGTTATTGTTGCTGGCTACGAAGGCAATGAACTGCCGACTAATTTTTTCTCGCAAACTTCTTTGAATATGGTCTTGCTCTTTTTGTAACTTGAAGCCAAACGACTGAACAATTGAACCATGATAGAGATTACAGGCACAGAATTACGCAGGAACATGATCAAGTACTTCGATCTTGCCCTGGAGAAAAAGGAACCGGTTGTTGTACGCATTAGGAACCGGGGGACTTTTACCCTTACTCCTGCCATAGAAATCAGGAGCGGTAAGCGAATTGCGAAGAAAACCGACTTAGAAGCATATCTTGACCAGCCGGAGGTGCGGCAGTCCATTCTTCGCGCACGTGCAGATGTACAAGCTGGCAGAGTTCGCAAATTTACCACTGTCGAGAAGTTATGGGAAGGTATACCGTAGAACTCACCGAGGAATTCGATACCCACCTGAATCACTGGACGAAGGTTGGCAACAAGGCAATCCTTCGCAAAATTGAAACGATTTTACCTGAACTGGAAGAGCACCCAACCATAGGTACAGGTAAACCTGAACCATTGAAAGGAGAATTTGCGGGTCTCTGGTCAAGAAGGCTTAACCAGCAGCATCGTATGATCTATGAGATTGTCGATGAAGCTGTAACCGTTTATCTCCTTTCCGCCAAAGGCCATTATAACGACAAATAGCCCGTTATCACAGATCATCTAAACCCATACAACAGTTTACGGCACTCTTCACAGTCTGACTGGAGAAGGGTAAACGCAAAAAAGCCGAGGAACACCCGGCTTTTCTTGCTGAACTGAAAACTTTTTGGAACCAGAACTCCTACACCTCCATGATCTCTTTCTCTTTGTGCGTGATCAGGTCGGTAAGCTGTTTTTCAAATTTGTGGAGCATTTCGTCGGCATCTTTTTTTCCTTTGTTCTTGTCGTCTTCGCTGATGACTCTTGATTTTTCGAGCTTTTCAATCTCCTGAATCATGTCGCGGCGAAGGTTGCGCAGGGATACTTTTGAGTCCTCTCCAAATTTTTTGGTGAGTTTGACAAACTCTTTGCGGCGCTCTTCGGTGAGCGGGGGGATGCTGACACGGATGTTCTGGCCATCGGCAGCAGGGTTGAGCCCAAGGTTGGCGTCGCGGATAGCTCTTTCAGTGCCCGATACCATAGATTTGTCCCAGACCTGGACAATAAGGGTGTGAACATCAAGCACACTGATGTTGCCGACCTGTTTGAGCGGCATCTGCTGGCCATAAGCCTCTACCTTGACACGGTCGAGCAATGTTGTTGTCGCTTTTCCGGTTCTGATCGAAGCGATCTCGTGCTGAAACGCCTCGATGGTTTTTTTCATCTTTGGCTCAGTTTTCTGATAAACCTCTCTGACACTCATAGCTGTTCCGATAGGTTAGTGCTCAGGCGTTTGCCTGTGCTGCTGTTGATTTTGCAAAGCGTTTGTTGAAGCGCTCAACGCGTCCTGCGGTATCGACAAGGGTCTGCTTTCCGGTATAGAAGGGGTGGCAGTTGTTGCAGATGTCAACCTTGATGGTTGCACGGGTTGAACGGGTGACGAAGGCGTTGCCGCAGTTTGCGCAGTTGACGGTGACTTCGGTATACTTTGGATGAATATCTTGTTTCATGACTTTCGTTGACTTTGTCGTACAATAAATGATGTGAGCTGCCGATAAAATAGTAAAGGCGGAAATATACAAGAATTTCAATCGAGTTACAACCATTAAGATGACTGGTACCACCTCAATCACCTTCCTCAAGGGGGTCGGCTCTAAAAAGGCATTGGTTCTGCGGGAGGCCGGTATTCTGCTCCTTGATGACCTGTTTGATTATTTTCCGCGTCGTTATCTCGACCGTTCTGCCATGAAGAGAATTGGAACGCTTGCGGATGGTGAGACGGTGACGGTTGTCGGTACGGTCATCAAAACCCAGCTCGACGGCGACACTCCCGGTCGGGCGCGTTTCAAGGCGTGGCTTGGCGATGCCAGCGGTGTGCTTGAGCTGACCTGGTTCAGGGGTGTTCGCTACTTCTCTCGCACGGTGGTGCAGGGTGAGTCACTTGCTGTTCACGGGAAAGTGAGCTATTTTGGCCACCATGCGCAGATGCAGCACCCTGATTTCGACCGCCTCAGCCCGGATCTCATGGAATCGCGCAGTGGGGAGTGCAGCGATTTGGATCTCTACAACACCGGCAAGATTATTCCTCTTTACCCCACCAGCGATGCGATGAAGCAGGCGGGTCTTGGTTCAAAGCCCTTTCGTACTCTTGTGGCCCGTGCTTTTGAGGCATTGACTCCGGGCAAGGAGGAGAATCTCACCCCTGCCATGCTTGTCGGTAACGCTTTGATGCCGCTTGCGGAGGCGTATCGTGAAATTCACTTTCCCTCTTCGCATGAGCAGCTCGCAAGGGCCCGTTACCGGATGAAGTGGACGGAGCTTTTTTATGCCCAGCTTCTTTTTGCCCTGCGCCACAGTGCAATCAGGCGGAACAGGGCGGCGGCAAAGTTCACCCACTCCGGTGAGGTGACCCAAAAGCTCCATGCGAGTTTACCCTACACCTTGACTGATGCCCAGAAAAATGCCATCCGTGAAATCTATCGTGACCTCAAAAGCGGTAGCCCGATGAACCGCCTTTTGCAGGGCGATGTGGGTTCTGGCAAAACCATTGTGGCCATCTTTGCCATGGCTCTTGCGGTTGATAACGGGTTGCAGTCGGCCTTTATGGCTCCTACAGAGATTCTGGCGGTGCAGCACTATCTGGTGATGAAGCGTTTTTTCAGTCCGCTTGGCGTGCAGGTTGGCATGGTGACGGGGAAGCAGGGGAAAAAGGAGCGCCAGGCGGTGCTTGCCGCTCTCAGTTCGGGAGAGCTGCATATTGCGGTTGGTACCCATGCCATGATTGAGCCGGGGGTGAGCTACAATAGTCTTGGCCTTGTTATCATTGATGAGCAGCACCGCTTCGGGGTGTTGCAGCGCAAGGCGTTGCAGGAGAAGGCGGTACATCCGCATGTGCTGCTGATGACGGCGACACCGATACCGAGAACCCTCACCATGGGGGTCTTTGGTGATCTTGATGTTTCGGTGATCCGCCAAAAGCCTGCCGGACGCCAGGCAATCAAGACAATCGTCATCTCTGAAGCAGAGAGGCTGAAGGTGTATGGTTTTCTTCGCAAAGAGATTGCAGAAGGAAGGCAGGGTTATATTGTCTATCCTCTTGTTGAGGAGTCGGAAAAAATGGATTTGAAGGCGGCGGTGGAGAGTTATCAGGAGCTTTCGGCTACACTTTTCGCTGATCTGCGCCTTGGATTGATTCATGGTCAACTGACGCCGGATGAGAAGGAGAGGGTGATGGAGCAGTTTCGGCGTCGTAAAATTGATTTGCTGGTGGGTACGACGGTCATTGAGGTGGGCGTTGACGTGCCGAATGCGACCGTCATGATAATTGAGCACGCCGAACGTTTTGGTCTGGCCCAACTGCATCAGCTCAGGGGGCGGGTTGGCCGGGGAGAGCACCGTTCCACCTGTTTTTTGCTCCATGCCAGAGTGACGGCAGAGGCACGCGAACGGCTTTCGGCGATGGAGTCAACGACGGATGGTTTTCTTATCTCTGAAATTGATGCGAAAATAAGGGGTGCAGGCAATATTCTTGGAAAAGAGCAGTCCGGGACATTGAGTGGATTAAGAGTTGCCGATCTGAGCAAGGATTTTGATATCATGCAGTCGGCCCGTGCTGCGGCATTCCAGCTTGTTGAAGAGGATGGCCAGTTGCGAGATGCCGCGCACCGTTGTGTACGGGAGTGTTATCTGCATCATTACCATGACCGGTTCGCTTTGGCGGATATCGGGTAGTTTTTTTATAAAGAAGGGGAGCGAGCAGTGTGAAGATGGAGTGTAAAAGAGAGGCTGGAGGGGTAAAGGATGGCATGGTTATTGAAGTGACCGGCTCGACCTATATGGTTGTTACCGACGCTGGAGAGGAGTTCAGGTGCCGTACCACCCCCGGAACGAAGACGGAGAATAATTTTTCATCACTTGTTGCGGTCGGCGACCGGGTGGTGCTGAAAGAGACAGAAACGGGTACGGAGCTCTTTGAAGCGGTGATTACCCTTGTGGAGCGTCGCCGGAGTGCCTTGACCAGAAAAAGGGATCTTCGCCGGAACCGCAGCAAGGAGAAGGTGCAGGTGATTGCGGCAAATATTGATCAACTGGTGGTTGTGGTCTCGGCCTTTGACCCTCCTTTGAGCACCCGCCTGATCGACCGGTATCTGGTGTTCGCCGAATCGGAGCAGTTGAAGACGGTGATTGTGGTCAACAAGATGGATCTTGATGATTCGACCGAGACCAGGGAGCTGATGAAGCCCTATCACGCTCTTAATTACCGGATTCTTTATACAAGTGCCGAAGAGAAAAACGGAATGAAGGCGCTTCGAAAGGTTCTTGCTGGCAAGCTTTCTGCCTTCAGTGGCCACTCGGGGGTGGGAAAGTCGACCCTGATTAATGAGCTTTTTGGCTCGGAGCGGCTTAGGACGGGCGAAACCAATTGGAAGACTGGAAAAGGGCTCCATACCACAAGCAGCTCCATTATGCTGCCTCTGCCCCGTGGAGGCTACATCATTGATACCCCGGGGATACGGGAGTTCAATCTTTCAGGGATTACCCGTGAAAACCTGCGCTTCTATTTCAAGGAGTTCCTCGTTGCTATGCAGGATTGTGCCTACTCTTCATGCTCGCATACGGTTGAGCCGGAGTGCGGTATTCGCAAAGCGGTTGAGTCGAAGCGTATTGATCCTGAACGTTATGAGAGTTATCTTGCCATTTACGAGAGTATTGACCGCGACAGTTGAGCCTTCCGGGCTTAGTGGCCGCAGGTTGTACAGTTTTTGCCATCATGAACCATGCTGACCAATGATTCTTACCCTCAATCCGGCTACTGAAGAGGTGATTGCCGAATATCAGACCATGAACTCCGGCGAGATTGAAGAGATTTTAGGCCACTCCCATCAGGCTTTTCTTTCATGGAGAGAGGTGCCACTGCTGGAACGCAGTACAGTGATGAGGCGTATGGCCCAGCTTCTTCGTGAGCAAAAGGAGCGACACGCAGCGCTGATAAGCCGTGAAATGGGTAAACCCCTCGCGCAGGCGGTGGCGGAGGTGGTGAAGTGCGCATGGGTTTGCGATTTTTATGCTGAGCAGGCACCGCTCTTTTTAAAGGCGGAAGAGTGCGACCTCGACGGTGGGGCAAGGGGAGTGGTGAGCTGTGAGCCGATTGGCTCTGTGCTTGGCATCATGCCGTGGAATTTTCCCTTCTGGCAGGTCTTTCGCTTTGCCGCACCGGCTATTATGGCTGGTAACGCGGTTGTTGTCAAGCACTCGCCCAATGTGACCGGTTCGGCCATTGCCATTGAGGAGCTTTTCCGTGAGGCTGGTTTTCTCGAGCACCTCTACCGTACGGTGCATCTTGCCCTTGAAGATGTTGATGCTCTGACCGGCTTCATGATTGACCATCCTGCCGTTAAGGCGGTATCGGTGACGGGAAGTACTGCCGCAGGTCGTGCTGTTGCGGCGAAAGCTGGCCGCGCCCTGAAAAAAAGCGTGCTTGAGCTTGGTGGCAGTGACCCCTATATCGTGCTTGATGATGCCGATCTTGCAGTGGCCGTTGAGCAGTGTATTGCGGCCCGCCTTTTGAACACCGGCCAGAGCTGTATCGCCGCCAAGCGCTTCATTGTGCACACCTCCGTCATGGAGCGGTTTAAAGCTCTTTTTCTGCATCGCATGAAGTCGGCTCTCATGGGCGATCCCTTCGACCCGGCAGTGGAGGTGGGGCCGATTGCGCGCTTTGATCTTCGCCAGCAACTGCACGATCAGGTTTGCCGGAGTGTTGCCGAGGGTGCACAGTTGCTTTGTGGGGGAGAAATTCCCTCCGGGAAAGGCTTTTTCTATCCGCCAACCGCTCTTTCGGGGGTGCGCAAGGGGATGGCGCTCTACAGCGAGGAGAGCTTCGGGCCGGTTGCAACCCTTATCGAAGCAAAGGATGACCAGGAGGCAGTCATGATTGCCAACGATACTCCCTATGGACTTGGTTCAGCCGTTTTTTCCACCAATCGTGAACGGGCACTCGCCATCGCTGGCCAGCTTGAGGTCGGGAGCTGTTTTATCAACAGTATGGTAAAATCCGATCCGCGTCTCCCTTTTGGCGGTGTAAAAGAGTCGGGATATGGTCGCGAACTTTCCGTCTACGGCATCAAGGAGTTCGTCAATATCAAAACCGTTTTCACCCCGGCTCTCTGAGCCCTCTCCCTGCCTCTGCCCGATGTAATGAACGCACAAAAGCCTCTGCTTTACCTGGGAAAGCAGAGGCTTTTGATATTTATGTGGCATAGGCTATGGCTTACAATGCGACAGCAAGATCTGAAAGATAGGTCTTGATTGACTGGTGCTTTCCAAGGCCAAGTTTTTTGTGCATTCTGTAGCGGATGCTCTCCATTCCTCTTGTAGAGATGCCGACAGAGCGGCCAATCTCTCTGGTGTCGTAGTTCAGTTTTACAAGAAGGCTGATTCTCAGCTCGCGCTGATTGAGGTTGGCATGTTTTTTCTGAAGTTTCGACAAAAAGACTGAATCAGATTCAGTGAGCTCTATGTTCAGACGTTTTTCAATAGTTTCTGTCTCAATAAGGCTCAGACAAGAATCGGTCATCAACCTTTTTACAGCGGTATCAATTTCAAGAGCGTGTATCTGGTCAAGAAGATTGCGCAAAGAATTGGTCTTCTCTGCAATTGCGGTGGAAACCCTTGTCAGTTCCAGATCCTGATTCGCAACTCTGGTACGAAGAGCGGCAATCTCTTTTTCGTAATCAACACTGCTCTTGCTGGTCTGTTCTACTTGTGCATTCATTGTATCATCCTGTTTATTCAATTTATGGTAACATCTTTACGCTGATCAACGTCCCTGAAACGGCAGATTCTCGAAACAGCTTGCAAGAGTGCCGTATACTACATGAGGCTTCCATCCTCTCTACCTCATTTCCCCGATGTTGCAGAATTTCTTCCGCCTTTACTCTGATACCTCAATTGCTGATTTTTTTTTTACATAACATCAAAAAAACAACAACCCTCGTCACCAACCTGCTTACTCTCTTCTACTGCCAACTCCTTAATCCAACCCACTGATCGACGTGTTGGAGACAGTAATATCAGTTTTTTTTTATAATAACGCAAGATATAATTGTAGTTCTGTGTAAAAACACGCTTGCTCGTCGTTTTTTACTTTTTATAATTATTATTTATATGTATGAAATAGCTATTAGTCCTCCGGGCTATCAGTATGGCGCGTATTTTGGGGGGAGAGTTTTTTGTTTATCAAGAGATGTTCGATCATTACTGTTATCTTGCCGCTGGATTTCATCAGGCTGAAGGCTTATTGATGTATTTTACCTTTTTTACGGTATGACAAAAAACTGCTTCCGTTACATTTTTATTTTTAATCCCGCAGCAGACAAAGGGCGTGCTTCGCGCAAGGCAGAATGGCTTAACGCTCTCCTCTCTGAAAGGAGTGACTCAGAACTCTTTACGACAACCTATGCTGGGCATGCGGGCGATATAGCTCGCTCTGAAACAAGAGAGGGTACCTGTTTGGTCGCCTGCGGTGGAGATGGAACGCTGCATGAAGTGGTTAATGCTGTTGCTGGACGGGGTGTCACGGTCGGGATTGTACCGATTGGGTCAGCAAATGATTTTATCAAAACCAGCCATCCTCAATGCAGCGCACATTCAGGGATCAGCCATTTGTTTGATGGAGAGACCAAAGTTGTTGATCTTGGCAGTGTCTCTTATGGCAAAGCGATGCATCGTTATTTTATCAACTCCCTCGGCATTGGTTTTACCGGAAGAATTGCAAAAAGCGTTCAACAATCGCCCTGGTTAAAGGGAGAACTTGGGTACGTTTATGCACTTCTCAGTGTGCTTTTTGGTTACGAGCCGCTGACAATGGCTATCAAGATTACCCTTGAAGATTCCATCATTGAACTTCATGAGCGAATTTTTGTCTTTTCTGTTTTGAATGGAAAAGTTGAGGGAGGTAAATTCAGGATAGCTCCGGATGCTGAGTTGGCGGACGGATTGCTCGATGTCTGTATCCTCAAGGCGGTGCCTAAATACCAGTTTTTTCGCTATGTGCTTCACTATCTTCGAGGCACCCACATCAACGATCCCCAGGTACTCTACTGCAAGGCCAGGCGTGTTGAGGTAACGCTTGACGCGGCGGAGGTGATGCACCTGGATGGAGAACTCTATGATAACATTTCCGGCACGGTTGTGATTTCGGTTGTTCCACAGGGCCTTTCTGTGCAATAGGCTTTTTATGAAAGCGCGAGTTCTGAAAGAAAGTTTTTGATTGATTGGTGCTTTCCAAGGCCAAGCTTTTTATGTATTCGGTAGCGGATGCTTTCCATCCCTCTTGTGGTAATACCGATGGAACGGGCAATCTCCGAGGTATCGTAGTTCAATCTGACAAGCAGGCTTATTCTCAGTTCGCGCGGACTGAGCTTGGGAAACTGTTTCTGCAACGCGGACAAAAACAGTGAATCAGACATGGTCAG
Organism: uncultured Chlorobiaceae bacterium; assembly: GCA_903917955.1. Classification (GTDB taxonomy): domain Bacteria; phylum Bacteroidota; class Chlorobiia; order Chlorobiales; family Chlorobiaceae; genus Chlorobium. Next base: position 8,855 of record CAIXCO010000300.1, read on the forward strand.
TTCGATGTCTGGTTTTTTTTCGATAATCACATTATCAAGAAGGCTCAGGCAGGAATCGGTGATAGCGCCTTTAAAGCAGGGGTCAATTTCAAGAGAGTCGAGTTTATCAACAAGATCACGTAACCTTTTTTTATTCTCTGTAATAAGCGTTGTAAATTTGGTCAGTTCCATATCCCGCATCTCAATTCTTCTTGTAAGAGCGGCGATTTCCTCTTCCATGTCGCGACTGGATTTTTTGTTCACCTCCGTTTGCGCATTTGTTTTTATCACCATCTGGGTTATTCGATATTCAAAGTTCTGTTTAAGCAGTGACTGTTCGGTCTGTTTTTTCGCTTCTTTTGCTATAAGGTCTTTGCGCAAACAGTCTATTGCCTTGAAAAATGAATAATAGTGGTGTCCAGGCGGAGGGGGCGTTATTTGCTCGTCAAGCATGTCAAGCCAGGATATCCTTGCAATGGCTTCAAGAAACCTCTTTTTTAAGGTTTGATCGGTGTGGTGGTTCACACAGCAGGAATCCGTGGATGAAAGTTTTCCTGCCTTGAATGCAATGATCTGTTCAATGGCCTCTTTATAGGTTTTTGCCAGTATGACGCAAATTTTGTCGGGGGCGACTGCGGCAAAAGTTTCGACGATGATGCGCATGGAGTCCGCAATATTGTAAAAGCTTACAACGCCGAGAAGAGGGCTCCAGTTAAAAAAGAGATCGGTTATCGACAGTTTGTAGTCGAAGGAAATGCTCGATATGCAGCTCAGATCGAACAGAATATGAAACTGCTTGTTCAGGAGATCAGATTCTGTGAGCACAAGTTGCAATAGTTCGCTGTCCATAAAGTCAAGGACAACATTTTGTCCGGCTTCAACCTGAGCCCAAGTGTAGACGATATTGCCATCAATCACCTCTACCCACTTGGTATATCCAGCAGCAGGGTGATGGGTTTTCCAGTGGCTTTTTGCGGTTGTTCCGAGAGTTGCTCTGATACTTGATTTTTGGTCTGCCATGTGATTTGGCCCTTCCTGCATACAGAATTATAGAAATTATTACAGGGTCAAATTCGGCAGAGTACTCATTGCTGCCGTTTTTATTATGGTGATGGAACCAGAGTATTGATTCAAACTCTTGGTTACAAAGGTCAAGGTATGCTTTTTTAATGAATTTTTTTGATAGGTGAGCCGCTTCTTTAAAGAGAAGGGCAAATTCCCTGCTTTTTTTATATTCCCTTGTGAGAGCATTGTAACGTAAAATTTTTATAGAATATAGGCTGTTTACAAAATGCAGGTTATTGTGTTTGAAGAGACCGGGGTTCTGGAGTTGAAGCCCCTTGTTAATCTTAAACCGGTCTATGCTCTTCGTACCGGGTTTCGCTCCCTTCAGGAAAAGCTTGACTCTTCGACAAGGGGAGAGGTGAGGCTTACCTGGCATCTTCGCCGCTCTCTGGCCCCCTTTTTTGCTGAGCAGCATCCCGAATTTGTGGTCAACCGGATTGAAGAGAAGGATGTTTTGCTGGTCAACGGTCGTATTGTTTTTGATGAAGCGGCCTCCAGAGCGGTCGTTGATGGTGAATTTGAGCCGGGAACGGCCTATATGCAGGGTGATGATCTGCTCTTTGCACGAGTGCCGAGTTCCCTGATTACTGATGCCGAAGCTCTTTTGCCAGACCTCTTTGATACTTCACTCCTTGCCGGGGCGCTCGTTACAGAGAGGGTTACGGGGTTCCGCCTTCTCACTCATCTTTGGGATCTGATAGCATTTCACCCTGATGAGCTTTTGCTGGATGCTGAAACGCTTGAGCTTGGGCGTATTGAGGGTGAGGTTCACTCTTCGGTGGCTCTTGTCAACCCTTCAAATATTTATATCGCTCCCGGAGCCATTGTTCGGGCGGGTGCGGTGCTTGATGCTGACGACGGATTTGTGGCTGTCGGGGCTGGAGCTATTGTTGACCCGCAGGCGGTGCTGATGCAGAATGTTTTTCTTGCTCCCTGGTCGAGGGTGAAGATTGGTGCGAAACTGTACAGCAATGTTGCGGTGGGGACGGCATCGAGAGTTGGTGGTGAAGTTGAGGATTCCCTTCTTGAGCCCTTTGTCAACAAGCAGCATGATGGTTTTCTTGGCCATTCCTACATTTCATCCTGGTGCAATCTTGGTGCCGGAACCAATACGAGTGATCTCAAAAATAACTACAGTGGGATAAAATTGTTGCACAATGGCCGGCTGCAGAAGACAGGCATGCAGTTTCTCGGTTTGCTGATGGGTGACCATAGCAAGAGTTCTATCAATTCGATGTTTAATACCGGGACGGTTGTTGGAACAGGGGCGAATATTTTTGGCGGTGGATTTCCTCCCAAGGAGGTACCCTCTTTTTCCTGGGGGGGAGTGAATGGTTTTGAGCTTTATGAGGTTGAAAAGGCTGTTGAAACAGCTCGAAGGGTTATGGAGCGTCGTCAGGTTGTGATGAGTAGCACTTATGAGTCGATGTTTCGTTTTGTTGCAGCCATGGAGAGCGCATCGCGTTTGGTTGTCTAATTTTTAAGCATGGATACGCATGATTCTTGTTGTCGATAATTATGACTCTTTTACCTATAACCTGGTGCAGTATATCGGAGAGTCGGGGGTGAGGGTTGAGGTTTACCGCAACGACGAGCTTTCTGTTGAGGAGATCGTTGCTCTCGCTCCGGAAAAAATTGTTATTTCGCCGGGCCCCGGAACTCCAACGGATGCAGGTGTATCAATGGCGCTGATCCATGCTGTACAGGGTAAAATTCCTCTCCTTGGGGTTTGCCTTGGCCATCAATCGATCGGCGCGGCTTTGGGTGGACATGTGGTGCGTGCGGCCACTATAATGCATGGCAAGACCTCACAGGTTTACCATGATAACCAGGGGATTTTCAGGGGAGTTGACAATCCGTTTGTGGCCACAAGGTATCATTCTCTCATTGTGGAACGTCAGACGCTTCCGTCGGCTCTCACTATTCGTGCATGGACTGAGGATGGGGTCATCATGGGTATGGATTCGGAGCAGCTTGGGCTCTATGGTGTTCAGTTTCATCCGGAATCCATCATGACCAGTGAGGGTAAAAAAATCATCCGCAATTTTCTTGAACTGTAGTATTTGACTGAGAGGATAGGGGTGTACGTATATTATGGCTATACGCCCGGGAATTTATTGCTTTGCCGGGTGGTTTTGATACACTTGATGATGTAATGGACGTTGTTTCTTTGATGTTATTCCTGTTAATTTAAACCGTGCGTTATTGTGACATTTCCTTGTGAAAAAGCTGTGTGGTACTACCTTCCTCAAATCAGGGCCGATCTTGCCATTGAACTCGTGAAAACCGGCATGACTCAGTCGCAGGCGGCCAAGAAACTTGGCGTTACTCCTGCTGCGGTCTCGCAGTATATTCATAAAAAGCGGGGCCTGCAATCAGTGAAGAGCCGAAGCTATCGCAAGGAGATTGAGTTGGGGGTTAAAAAAATATGTGAAGAGGCATCGACCGAAGAGCTGCATCATCTTGTCTGCAATTGCTGTCATCTGCTGCAAAAAGAGGATGGGCAGGGGTCGTGCAGTAAATAAGGGTTGTGACCTCTACAGTTCGACAATGATGTGCGCTTCAGTTGCATGTCCGGTCAGCAGATTTTTCAGGGTACCGATCAGCTCCATGCCATATTTGTTGAGATAATAAAAAATATTGATAAGCCGTTCCTGGGGCAATCCTTCCGGAAAAAGCGCGGTTTCCGCTTTCATGATCTGCTCAAGAAGCTCTTCATGTTTGCGCCGGCTTGCCTTCCATGTTTTCTGTTCAATGGTTTCGATAATTTTTGTCGATTGGACGGTCGATGCGGCCAGTAGCGGTTCGAGAGTGGTGTCTATTTTGGCAAGCACTGGCTCAAGTGAGGCAAACATCCTGTTAATCTCCCTCTTTACCTCTTCAAACAGCGCCTCAAGTTGAGGGTTTTCAGCGATGCCGATCGCATTTTTTTTCAGTTGCTGCAGGTCACCAAACACTGCCTGGTAGATTTGTTTGCGTGAAACTCCCGGCTTTCCTGTCACCAGAAGTAGCTTGTCCATGATGCGGCTTATTTTCGGCTCAACAAGTGTAAAGCTCCCTCTGGGAATGATAAATGGCATGGTTAGGCCAAAGTGCTTGTAATTTTTCCGGTACTGTGCAAGGTAGCTGATCTCTCCAGGCCCGGCAATGCAGGCAAAGGTTGGCAGGACGTAATCCTGTATAATTGGCCGGAGAACGACGTTGGGGCTGAACTGTTCAGGGTGCTCCTGACAAAGTTCAAGCATTTGGTGTTTTGAAAGGCTCTTTTTTTCGGGCAGAATGGAGAAGGAGTCCGCCGTTGGGTGTTCAATTTTTTGCCGCTGGCCAAGATGGTTGATATGAAAAAGATTGACCGTTCTTGGTTTTGTTTGTGCCGTGTAGCCAAGTTGTTCGAGGCGTGAACTTTGTGCAATCACATTATAGGAGGATGCTGGCGAGGTTGAGAGCTCCTGCACAAAGATTTTGGCTGAAAGCTTCTTGAATTCGGGATCCTGGCTTGAGAGCAGAATCAGCGGCTGATGGCGGAAGAGTTGCATCATGGTACCCGCAAAGCTCATCTCGAAGGTGCTTCCTGGACAATAGCACTCTGTGAGAATTTTTGAGACGCTCTCTTTGTGGATGGAATCGGGCAGGAGCCGGAGGAACTCCTCGACCGTCCTGAGAATATCTTCGTTGAAGCAACTGTTTGCAACCATCTGATCCGGCATTCGCCGGTAAGGTTCCTGCCGGAAGTGAGCAACCTGGTTTTCAGAAAAAATGGCGGTGTGGGCCGATTCCTCATAGTCATGGTCTTCACCTTCAAGCCAGAAAATTGGCACAAAATCGTATTCAGGAAAGAGTGCTTTTTGCCGTTCTGCAAAAATAATGGCGGTCAGAGCTTTATAGATGGTGTAGATTGGGCCGGTAAAAAGGCCGAGCTGCTGACCGGTAACGATGGCCATGCATCGAGGGGAGCGGAGTTTTTCAATTTCCCGGAGGTGAAGTTCTGTGGCGCCGTAACGGGTGTTTTGCCTGGAGAGGAGCCTCACAAGGGTTTCGCGGTCAAACGTCCTCGAAGCAAGCAGCCCGAGCTGGCGGTAGTAATCCGCCTCTCTCTGGTAATCGAGGTCGAAGCATTCAGAGACCAGCTCCGAGCGTGCGGAGCCCTCCGAGGTATAGTCACGGAAAAGCTTTGAAAATCCTTTTTTTGGTGTCAGGATCTGTTTGTATTCGATGAGAAAGGTGTTCACAGTTTTATTTTTGCAGGTTCCATTGTTCAAGAGTACCGATAAGCGGGTGGTGGGTTAGATCACACGAGAGCGGTGTAACGGTTACATAGTTGTGTCTTATGGCAAATTCATCTTTGTGCAGCGTCTCATCAAGCAGGCGCAGTGTACCATTGAGCCAGTAGTAGGGGTTGCCAAACATGTCATTTCGTTCAATGGCCGCCTCTTCCCAGCGTGAACGTCCTTGCTGGGTGATTACAATACCGGCAATCTGTGATTCTGCTACATTCGGAATATTGACCGAGAGAATGGTATCCGGAGGCAGCCCTTCAAGAAGCACTTTTTTCGACAGTTTACGTGCAAATTTTGCAGCGTAGGTAAAGTTGGCATGTTCATAAGTTGTTAGGGAAAATGCAAGGGAGGTGATGCCCTGGATGGCTCCCTCAAGAGCAGCTCCGACGGTGCCTGAATAGAGGGTGTTCATTGCAGTGTTGCTGCCGTAGTTAATGCCTGAGACAATAAGATCTGGTTTTGAGGTCAGAATATGGCTGAGGGCAACCTTGATGCAGTCTACAGGGGTTCCAGAGACTGTATAACCAAAAAAACGACCGTTTTTCAGAAATTTCTTGATTCGCAGCGGAACGCCGAGAGTCATGGCATGACTCATCCCGCTGTGGGGTTCGGCTGGCGCAACAACTGTAACCCGACCAATTTTTTTCATCGCCGCTGCCAGTGCATGAATGCCCTCGCCTTCAATGCCGTCATCATTACAGACCAGTATGTGAGGTTTCTCTGGCGTTTCGACGTTTTCTGGTTCGTTTGTCATGAGCTTGTTTTTGGGTCTGATGTATGTCAACAGGAACTTTCCCGGGTGCCCTGAAAATACAAAAAAGTTCAACTCAAAAGTTATGACCGATACTGAAATAAAAGATTGTATTTGAAAATTTTAACGATGCAGACTCCATGTCGTAAGCCTCCTTGGGAAATGTGAACGCTTTTGAAACAGTCAATCTTGTCGGACCGAGAGGGGTTTGCCATATCATGCTGTATCCAATACCGTGGAGAATGCGTGTCGAAGAGATATCGTCCAGCTCGTTCCAGACATTTCCGACATTATAGTGCAGGAGCAGCGACAATGGAAAAAGAATTGCATAGGAGGGCTTGTAGCTCAACTGTATTCCTGCAGCAACCATGTTGTTGCAGGAAAGCTCGTTTTCTTTTAACCCTATGAAGCGCTGACTCCAGGAGGTTCCCGGTCCCCCGAGAAAAAATTTTTCTGAAAGCGGTAAGTTGCTGCTGCTCAGTCCGAAGAGTCCCGAAAGTTGCAGCACGGTTTTGCTCCCGAGCTGGAGATTTTCTTCGTGGTTACCCGATAACTGCCAGAAAATATTGCGATTGTCAAGCATGACCGGGGTCATCGAATATCTGAAGTTTGTGGCGGTACCTGACGTGGGAATCAGTGGGTTGTCTCTTGAGTCAAGGGAGAACTGCGTACCGATGGAGAGTATATTGGTGGCCGATGTCGTCAGTGGTGTGCCTGCACTTTTTTCAGCGTAGGATTGTGAATTCTGCAGGGTCATATCGGCAACAAGTTTCCCGTTTTTCCGAATTCTTATACCAAAAGCCGGGCTGATACCGTATTTTTGTATTCCGTAATTTGTTATGTTGCCCTCTCTGTTGAGGTTTTCAAAAGAGTGCTGTTCATAAAAGAGGCGCGAGGAGATCGTCAGGTGTGATGGCCCGATGCGTGGCATATTGAATTCAAGGTTCAGGAGGTTGCTTTTTCGGCCTGTTTTCAGCCAGCCACCAATTGAATTTGCTGTTCCAGCGAGATTTTCGTTTCTGACATCAAGCAAAAACTGGGCGTTGTTTGTTTCATCATAGCGAAATCCGAGCCGGAGGACTGACGCATTTTTTTCTTCAAGAGAAAATTTGAGCAGTGTGCTCCCGTCGGGTGTTGATGGCAGAGGAGACCCTTCGGAAATGGAGACTCGGCTGAAGACTCCCGTTTCGTAAAGATTATCGACAGACTCTTCGGCATTGCGGATGTTGAACGAGCGGCTTGTGTCTATTTTTATTTCTCGCTCTACAGGGGTGGATTTCGTGATATTTTTGTCCTGACAGATCTCAATGCCGTCCGCTTTTCCGGAAGAGAGCTTTACCTGAAGGGTGCTGCCTGCCATTGAGCTGCTTGCAATGGTGACCAGACTGTATCCTTTTTTTCGGTATTTTTTGATCAGTGCTTCAAGAGCTTTTGTGCCTGCGGCATTGGTCGAGAGCGTTTTCATGACCGGCCTGAAACAGGATTCGACCTCTTCTTGTGAAAGGGTGTCGGGCGGGCCTCCTGTAACAGATATTTTTTGTATTCCTGGCAGTGGTTTAAGGTGAAAGATGACTGTTTTGCGTTTGCTGTCCACTTCTGCGTAGACACTGGTGAAGAGATCGGTTTCGAGCAGTTCCTGAAGGGTCTGGGCGAGGTCGGTTGCATTGCGGACAAGAGCTGAAACAACAAGGTAGTGTTCCCGGAATTCAGGACGCTCCTGGCTAAAAAGAATTTTTTTTGAAAAGTTTCCAATCGCAATGCCGTGGCGACTTTTCTCTTCTATGCTGCGTTTTATGGTTTCGGCAAGAAGCTTCCCTTTGGCATATCCTGCATCCACAAGGGCTTTGATATCTGAAAAATCGGTCGCTTTATGTTCACTGAGGTCGGGCGTGATAACGATGTCAGCTTTTGCCAACTGTGCAGGATATTGCAGTTTTGTCAAAATGGTCATGGCTTGATCGGCCGCTTTCCAGGGAAGATCAAGTTCTCCGCCGGTTGCGTACATGCTTCCATGAGTATCGACGGCAATTTTATAGCGTGCGTTGATGCTTTCAAGTTCATCAACAGGAAGATTTGCAACGAGCCCACCGTCAACGAGTTGATAACCGTCACGCCGGATCGGTTCAAACAGAATCGGTACGGTGCTGCTTGCCCGCATTGCCTCTGAGAGTGAACCGGAGGTGAGCGTGATACGTTTTCCTGAGACAAGGTCGGTCGATACAGCCCTGAAATTGACCGGAAGGGTTGAGAAGTCGCCGGAACTCTTGTAAAGAGAATTTAACGCCAGAAGATCGAGGGTTCCGGTCAATACCTGGGCAGAATTCAGCGATTTTGGCATCAGAAGCTTCAGTTTATCGAAACGGATTGCTATGGATGCCCGGTCGCGTATTCTTTGTTGTTCCAGAAAGATGTTTGAACGGGAGTAAGCGTCTTGGATTGAAATCATGGATTGCCAGGGAAGGCTCTGGGCGATCTCTTCAAGTTCTTCCGGGCTGTATCCACAACTGTAGAGCCCTCCGATAATTGCCCCCATGCTTGTGCCTGCTATAACGTCAATGGGAACTCCCTCTTCATCAAGGGCTTTAAGCACACCTATCTGCGAAAGAGCGTTGGCTCCACCGCCCGAGAGGGCAAGACCGACGCTTTTTCTTGCTGGCCTCATGGCATGGTGAATGACGTAGCGGCGCATGGGCACTGTAAGCGTGTCGGGATAGACAAGAGCTATGGTGGCTGGCGAGGCCATGGCACGAGGAGGTGGCGTCACACCCTGCAGGAGGGCGGCAAGCAGTATTGTTATGTGAAAAAGTGTTCTGAGGTTCAGCAATGGTGGTGCTCCTGGTTCATAAAGCGGTGATAAGGGTTCTTTCTTCGGGCTGCTTTTGAGAATCTCATGCGGAGTTCCTATCTTGAGTTTTAATGTATAACCTTTACACCTCATTTTGAAAATGGCTTGGTTTAAACGGGTAAAACCCTCAATACGTCCTACCGACAAGCGTGATATGCCGGAAGGGTTGTGGTGGAAATGTGAAAAGTGTGGAGCGACGCTTCATAAAAAACAGTTTGAAGATCATTTCTTTACCTGTGCAGAGTGCAGTCACCATTTCAGAATATCCCCTTATAAGTATTTCTCGATTCTTTTCGACGGCGACAAGTACTCCGAGTTTGATGATACTTTGCGTTCAGCCGACCCTCTCGGTTTTACTGATACGAAAAAATATCCTGACCGGGTACACGATACCATTGAAAAGAGCGGAAAGACTGAAGCATGTCGTAATGCTCATGGAGAGTGCGAAGGCTCTCCCCTTGTTGTTTCGGCGATGGATTTTGGCTTTATCGGTGGATCAATGGGCTCTGTTGTTGGTGAAAAAATAGCACGTGCCGTCGACAAGTCACTTGAGCTTAATGCTCCTCTTCTTGTGATTTCACAGTCGGGCGGAGCAAGGATGATGGAGGGGGCCTTCAGTCTCATGCAGATGGCCAAAACTGCAGCGCGACTTACCCGGCTGAGCGACAGAAAGCTCCCCTTTATCTCCCTGATGACTGATCCGACCATGGGCGGTATCAGTGCCTCCTTTGCCATGCTTGGCGATATTAATATCAGTGAGCCGAAAGCCCTTATCGGGTTTGCAGGCCCCAGGGTGATCCGCGATACCATCAAAAGAGATCTGCCTGATGGGTTCCAGCGTGCAGAGTTTTTGCTTGAACATGGTTTTCTTGACCGTATCATTCATCGCAGGGATCTGAAAAGTGAACTGGCCACCCTGCTTGCCATGCTGAAGATTTAGCTCCAGGAAAGTGCAGCAGCCGTAACAGGGAATTGCGTCATGAAAATTTTTTTGATTTCAAGGGCAATTTCCTGGTGTTCCTGTTGCGTGCTTTTGTCGGTTCGCACCTCCAGATAGTGTATCCAGCTTCTCACAGAGCCCTTCATGTAGAGTTTTGTTTGGGTAGCCATTGGCAAAAGCACTCTGGCGCACTCTTTGGCAATGCCCTTTTCAAGCGCCTTGTTGTACTCTTCAAGCGTCAATCGGGCAATGCGTTCCTGCGCTTCGTCAAACCACTCTTTTGTGGCATCGTCAAGATCGTTCAGCGAGTTTTGCCGGTTTTTGCTGTCCTGCCGTCTTGGCATGTATCGCTCAATCTCTTGCGCTTTGGCGTAGCGCTGTGAGAACTCCTGAAACTGAAAACTTTTATGGCGAAGAATTTGTGGAGAAATGGCTCTTGAGGTCACAATTTCAACCGTCATATCGACCATCTCAAAGACGCTCCAGTGCTTGTGCCCAATACAGTAGGCAAGCAACTTTTCATAATTGGGAGTCTCTTGATGAGGGCTGGAGACTCGTGCGCAATAAGCGATAAGTCCTTCGGGAGAGAGTGGCTGATTGTCGACCTCGATGAGCGGAGAGGTGACCGAGATAAGGCGTACCTGCATGTTCCACAATGGTTTTATTGTATTGAATATCAATATAGAAAAACGGATTAACTTTTCCCGCCCTTCCATTTTGGCGGAAAGCATCCTTTTTTGCTAATTGGAGGCGGAATTCTTTATTTTAAGGGGTGACTTACCAAATTCAAACGACAGTGCAGTTATGGCAAATATTAATTTCGGTTTTGAGCACCACGCCAAAAAGATGTATTCAGGGGCGATAGAGCAGGGGATCACCAACACTCTTGTACCCATGGTTATAGAAACTTCGGGGCGCGGCGAGCGGGCGTTCGATATTTTTTCACGCCTTTTGCGTGAACGCATTATTTTTCTCGGCAATGGAATTGACGAGCATGTGGCAGGCCTTATCATGGCCCAGCTTATTTTTCTCGAATCAGAGGATCCTGAGCGCGATATCTACATCTATATCAACTCTCCGGGTGGCAGTGTCTCTGCAGGTCTCGGAATATACGACACCATGCAGTATATCCGTCCCGAAGTTTCGACAGTCTGTGTCGGCATGGCGGCAAGCATGGGTGCATTTCTTCTTGCCAGTGGAGCAAAAGGCAAACGGGCATCACTTCCCCATTCAAGAATTATGATTCATCAGCCCTCAGGTGGCGCGCATGGACAGGAGACCGACATCGTCATTCAGGCGCGGGAGATAGAGAAGATCCGCACGCTGCTTGACGAACTGCTTGCCACCCATACCGGCAAGGATGTCCGTCAGATACGTGAAGATTCGGAACGCGATCGCTGGATGAATGCTACGGAGGCGCTTGAATACGGCATTATCGACGCCATTTTCCAGAAACGTCCCATGCCAGAAAAGAAGGACTAACCCCGGACGACAGTTATTATGAGTGATCAGACCGAAGTATTCAATCTGGAAAAAAACTACAATCATCACGATGTCGAAGAGCGGTGGGGAAGTGCGCACTGGGAGGCGCTCGGCAGTTTCCACGCCGAAAGCTCCCGTGTGTCGGAAACGGGCAAGATGCCCTATACCGTCCTCATGCCTCCGCCCAATGTGACCGGAAGCCTGACGCTCGGTCATGTACTGAACCATACTTTGCAGGATATTTTTATCCGTTACAGCCGCATGACCGGAAAAGAGGCTTTGTGGCTTCCCGGTACCGATCATGCAGGTATTGCAACGCAGACGGTGGTGGAGCGCAAGCTGAAAAAGGAGGGGATAACCCGCCACGATCTTGGTCGCAAGGAGTTTTTAGGCCATGTCTGGCAGTGGAGGGAGGAGTATGGTGACCTTATTCTCCGTCAATTGCGCCGACTCGGCATCTCCTGTGACTGGCGGCGCAACCTCTTTACCATGGATGAGAGTGCCTCAAAAGCGGTCATCAACGCCTTCATTACCCTCTACCGTGACGGATTGATCTACCGTGGCACCCGTATCATCAACTGGTGCCCTGTTTCACAGACGGCGCTCTCTGACGAAGAGGTGATCATGAAGTCGCGCAGGGACAGTCTGGTTTATGTGCAGTATGCCCTGGTCAGCCATCCCGGACGCTTCATCACTATCGCGACCGTCAGGCCCGAAACCATTCTGGCCGATGTTGCCATTGCCGTCAACCCCAACGATTCCCGTTACGCCGCTCTTGTAGGCGAGCTTGCCATTGTGCCGGTTGCGGGGCGCTATATCCCGATTATTGCTGATGACTATGTTGATATTGAATTTGGTACCGGCGCCCTGAAAATTACCCCGGCACATGACGCCAATGACTATGAAGTTGCTAAACGTCATAATCTTCCCATTCTTTCGGTTGTTGGAAAAGATGGCAAAATGACCGACGAGTTTGGCTATGGCGGCATGGATCGCTTCGTTGCCCGCGAAAAAATTCTTGTTGACCTCGAAGAGCTTGGCAACCTTGTTCGTGTTGAGGAGTATGAACACAACGTGGGTTATTCTGAGCGGGCCGATGTGGTCGTTGAGCCCTATCTTTCCGAGCAGTGGTTTGTCAAAATGAAACCTCTTGCTGAATCGGCTCTGCAGGTTGTCAACGATGGCGAAATACGCTTTCACCCTCCGCACTGGATCAACACCTACCGTCACTGGATGGGCAATATCCGCGACTGGTGCATCTCCCGTCAGCTCTGGTGGGGGCACCGCATTCCGGCCTGGTACGACAGCGAGGGCAAGGTATGGGTTGCCGCATCCTACGAAGAGGCCTGTCATCTTGCCGGTACCGACAAGCTGGTGCAGGACGATGATGTGCTCGATACCTGGTTCTCTTCATGGCTCTGGCCGCTGACAACGCTCGGCTGGACAGACAAGCAGAGTGACAATGAAAATCTCAGGGCCTTTTATCCCACTGACACGCTGGTGACAGGTCCGGATATTATTTTTTTCTGGGTTGCAAGAATGGTGATGGCCGGGCTTTATTTTAAAGGGTCGGTTCCTTTCCGTGACGTCTATTTTACCAGCATTATCCGTGACATGAAGGGGCGCAAGCTCTCAAAGTCACTTGGTAATTCACCCGACCCGATCAAGGTGATGGATACCTACGGCACTGATGCCCTGCGCTTCACCATCATCTACATTGCGCCTCTCGGCCAGGATGTTCTTTTCGGTGAGGAGAAGTGTGAACTCGGCCGGAATTTTGCCACCAAAATATGGAATGCTTCACGTCTGGTCTTCATGCAGCGCGAAAAATATTTCCGCGACCATGAAGAGTTTGCTGCCGTTTATTCTGACTTCGATTCCCGTTCTGTAACAGTTGATTTAGCTGGCGAGTGGCTTCTGGCCGGATATCACGGTATGCTTGAGCGCTACCACACCGCCTTCACGCAGTTCAGGGTCAATGATATTGTCAAAAATCTCTACGACTTTTTCTGGCGCGACTATTGCGACTGGTATCTGGAGGCTTTGAAGGTGAGGCTTTCAGGGGAGTTGACCAGAGAGGAGGCCCAGCAGACAGTATGCCTTGCGGTCTCTGTGCTTGAGGGTACCCTCAAGGCTCTGCACCCTGTGATGCCTTTTATTACCGATGAGATATGGCATCAGGTGCTTCAGCGTTCGCCTGAAGAGAGCGTTGCTCTCTCTCCAATGCCCCTTTCAGACCGTGAACTTGCAGGGATTGATCTCCGTGCTTTTTCCTTCATACAGAAGCTGGTAACCGAGGTGAGGAGCCTCCGCTCGCTCTTCGGTGTTCCCCACAGCAGTCGGGCCACGGTACTTTTCAGGCCAGCCAATGAGGGTGACTGGTTGCTCATTGAAGCTACTCTTCCGCTGATTGCTGCGCTTGGTCAATGCAATCCGCAACTTATGGATGGTGGTCAACGTCCGCCACACGCTGCTGGCTCAGTGGTTGAGGGTAATGAACTATTTGTGCTGCTTGAGGGGTTGATATCATTTGACAAGGAGCGTGTCAGGCTTCAGAAAGAGATTGGTAACATTACCTCTTATGTCAGCTC
>CAIXCO010000301.1 GCA_903917955.1 uncultured Chlorobiaceae bacterium
CCATAACCGGCAGACCACCATCAAGGCAAATGAGTCGTTTGTGTTGCGGCAGAATCTTGTGAACATCACAACGGAGAGAATTCTAACGCTCACCAAGTCAGGCTTTCGTGAGCTTTTTTACGGAACCCCGATGTTCCGCATTGGCCTCAGGCGTCTCAAACGCAACGCCCGGGCTGTAGCGGATAATCTGAAAAGAAGCCTTTACCTCAATGCTTGAAGTGGCGCATACCGGTAAAGACCATTGCGAGGTTGTTGGCATCGGCAGCCTCAATCACCTCGTTATCGCGGATGGAACCGCCTGGCTGAATAACGGCTGTCACTCCAGCCTCGGCAGCGGCAAGCAGGCCGTCAGCAAAGGGGAAAAAAGCATCGGAGGCAACAACTGAACCGTGCAGGTCGAGGTTGACTTCGGAAGCCTTCCAGCGTGCGATTTTGGATGAGTCAACGCGCGACATCTGACCGGCGCCGACACCGTAGGTCTGACGGTTTTTGACATAGAGAATGGTGTTCGACTTGATATGCTTGCAAATCTTCCAGGCAAACATCAAATCAGCAATCTCCTCCTGGGTTGGCTGCCGTTTGGTGACAACAGTCAACTCCTCTTTTGCCACAATTTTGCTGTCGCGCTCCTGAACAAGCATCCCGAAAGAGGTTGACTTGAACTCCCAGCCGCCCTTGGGCAAGGCGCCCGTCTGCAGCACAAGCCTGCGATCTTTTTTCTTCATCAGCATCTCAAGCACGCCTTCCTCAAAAGCAGGAGCAATGAGAATTTCGGTGAAGATTTCATTGACCGCCTGAGCCGCTTCCATGTCGAGAGGACGGTTGAAGGCGATAATGCCGCCAAAAGGGGCCTGTGTATCGGTTGAAAATGCCCTGCGGTAGGCTTCAGCAAGTGTCGGGGCCTGCGCGACACCGCACGGATTGGTGTGTTTGACAATGACCACGGTCGGCTCTTCGCCACGGAACTCTTCAATCAGAGTGACGGCTGCAGCGATATCGAGCATATTGTTGTAAGAGAGCTCCTTGCCATGCAGCTTCTCAAAAAAGTCGGCGAAGGAGCGGGTGCCGTTCTCATCGGTCAGGCGGTAGAGCCCTGCGCTCTGATGCGGGTTCTCACCGTAACGCATGTCAAGCTCACGCTCAAGGCTGACACTCATCTTCACCGACGCCTCTTGCTGCGCTCCGCCGACAGCTCCAGCCAGATAGGAGGCAATGGCGCGGTCATAACGGGAGGTGAGTTCAAAAACCTTCAGCGCAAGTGTCAAGCGGGTCGTCCTTTTTGTTGCACCGCTATTCTCACGCATCTCCTGCAGCACAAGCGCATAATCGGCGCTGTCGGTGACCACCGTTACCGACTCGTTGTTCTTGGCTGCGCTGCGGAGCATGGAGGGGCCGCCGATATCAATATTTTCTATGGCATCCTCAAAAGTTACGTCCGGTTTTGCCACCGTAGCCTCAAACGGATAGAGGTTCACGACAACAAGATCAATAAAGCTGATCCCGTTTTCGGTTGCCTGTTTGACATGGTCCAGGTTCTCCCTGACGGCAAGCAGTCCACCGTGTATTTTCGGGTGAAGGGTTTTGACCCGTCCATCCATGATTTCCGGAAATCCGGTGATAGTTGAAATGGAGGCTGCGCTGACACCTGAATCCTGCAGCGACTTCAAGGTTCCCCCAGTTGAAAAAATTTCAACGCCCATGCCACTCAACTCCCGACAAAATTCAACAATACCGGTTTTATCAGATACAGAGACCAGCGCCCGCTTGATGACAGGATCAGACATTTGCAGAAAATTTATGTATTGATTCGTTTAAAAGCTCTTCGTGAAGCGGGAATTTAAGAAAAATTCTTCAATTATTTGAGGGCAACCTGGGCTGTACTGTTCAACAAAAGCAGCCTTGCCAGGCGTCCGTGACTGACGGGCAAGAGTGCTCCTGTTCTGTGTTCCACGTGTAAACTCTGTTATTTTTTTACGGCAAGTACGCCATATTGTTCACCCATCAAAAGGAGCTTAGATGCGTTCTATTTCTGCAACATCAACATCACAAAAATGACGATTCAGCCAATAAACTCAACCACAGCATCGCACATCTGCGTCAGGCCGGGTTGCTCAAGTGGATAGTGACCTGCATTGTCAAGCATCACCACCTTTGTCGGCACACGATTGATACGACGGAGAAAAAGCTCACTGAGATAGAGGGGTGTCCAGGAGTCTTTTGCCGGTTGGGTCAATAAAATCGGGCAAACAGCAAATCCTTCAGGTTCAACCACTGGTTTGTAGGCTGTGAGTGAACTGAGAAACTTCATCGTGACCCATTTGCCCGCTGAAGTCTTGTCGCTCAAGCATGCCTTGAGCGCTTCTTTATTATTGACAAGTGCCGACATTTTGCTTGCCAGGCTCATCGGCATCCTCAAAGCTTTGAGAGGCGTTTTGGCTGCGAGATGAGTCAATGGTACGCCAATACGACTCATAAAGAGATTCAAAGCTGTTTCATCACGAACCTGTTGTTCCAGTTGATCAAGAAAAGCCATTCCAACAATGCCGGTGACTTTGTTATTGAGCGCTGCTATATGAACAGCAAGCATACCACCAGCGCTGAGACCGTAGAGCACGATAGGGCGGTCATCTTTTTCAAGCTCCAGATCAATGAGGTCACTGCCTGCCTGAACCCAATCGTCGTATGTCACCAGCGCACCTGGAGCTACCTGGGTCATGCCGTACTCTGGCATGTCGATGGCAATGGTTTCAAATCCACGCTTGAAAAGGGGATGGCCCAGAATGGTAGACATTTGCCGCCCGTTGGTGCCAACTCCGTGCAACAGAATCACCTTTACCCTGGCTTGGGGATTACGAAAGCAGTCAAGGTGAATCTGGTGTTCCCTCCACTCCCACCACTCTTCCGAGGGCTCATAGCTCGGTTCAAGATGAAATCCTTTGGGAAGAAAAGCCTGGATTTCGCGCCAATTCGATTGAGTTTTGTAGTCCATATTGATATTTTTGATTGATATCATCATAATCTCTGAATGGTTAAACAACCAAGTACCTCCCCTTCTCTTTCAGAAAAGAAAAGAACACATCACTTGTTCATACTTACCTGAATTTTCCACTCTCCATTTTCTTTAATAAGATCGAATGAACCATCTTCGGTGGCAGTATTATTAAACGTGACTTTATAGGTAACTTTTGCCACATCACCGGTAATAGTTTCCTGGGTATCGATTGACTTTATTCCACCCTTACTCTTGATGGTGCTGACTTGATAAGCCATAATTGATGAGAGTTTTGAACCGAAAGTCTGCGCCGACTGTTTTGAAAACAGCTTTGCAGCATTCTCAACGTCTCCCTTCTCGACATATTGAAAAAAATTCTTTACCACTTGCGAAGGGCCTGGATTAAACAGGCTGCACCCAACCATTGAAAGCATCAAGATAAAGAGCACAACAGCCCGTATTCTCGTTTTTTGCATTGCAGACTCCTTTTAAACAGGGTTTATTGATACTTTTTCAAGCCATCTACTCTTTAGCAACGTCGAAATCAAAATATACTTCCCTTTATAAAACGGAAATGCAACGCTTTCATATTTCCCGTCAATCAAGTCAATGTGTGCCATACGATATGCCCACCAGACCAGTTCCGTACAATAGAGCTTTCCGTGATTTTTATAATCCATATCGTAATCATAATGTATTCTTTTCTTAAAAAAGGAAGTTGCCACATCAACAGCCCTGGATGGAATTGTACCTTTATTATCGGACAAGCGATACAAAGCAAAACCAGAGGTCCTTTCCGGCGACAAAAAATCGCCAAGAGGTTCCCTCCTTACAAGCCCCTCTTTTGACTCATTACTCTCTGGCAAAATATGGATGACAAAAATATGGTTTTTCGACTTACAGATAATACCAACATGAGAGTACACAGAGCCGGAATCAACGGACACAACAAAAGTACTTGCAACATTCCTGCCACGCTGGAAAATTATATCTCCATTTCTGAATACGCTTTCCTGATATATTATTTTTTTATTCCCTGCCTGATCTTGATGGTACACAGAACCATTACAAAACAACAGAATCGTCAACATGAAAACCGGCAAGAAGAGTGATCGATATATCATTTCATAAAAGGAATGTATCACACAATCAAATGTTGTCGAAACGCAGAACCAACCCTTACAGCACGACCCAGCCATAGCGCTTGGCCGGGAACCAGTATTTTTGCACGTTGCTCACACTTCATGAACCTTCAACAAGGCGCGCCACTGTGCGTCCACAAATTGCGCAATTTCCCTTGAGAAGGAGATCGCCACTCACAACGGAGCCGGAATAATCAACCATTCTGACAGAATCACGGCAATTAGAGCACAAGACGTTGGAGAGTATTGTATCCTGGAATTCCACCGGAATTTTTTCCCATATTTTGACAGCTTCCAGCGAGAATTGGGGGAATTGAAATATGGTCATGGTGAAAAGTTTTTTTCAATACGATAAGCTCATTGCCGTTCAGAAGAGTAAGTCCGCCTTGAAAGTACGGATAATTTAAGTAAAATCGCAAAAAAGGGAACCCAAAAGAAGAGAAATTATCGGCCATCCGGAGAGAAAACCCCAAAAAGCGGAAAAACTTGGAAATGGGTAAACGTTATGATAAAATCTATCCATACGCTGAAAAACTCAGGTGACTTATGCCTGCTTGTCACACCCACCATTACCAGCTCTCAAGAACAAGCTTGATGCAGAAAAAAAAACCATAATGACTACCCACAAAACCCGTATTGCAGTCTTCTGCTCAGGTGGAGGAAGCAACTTCAAATCGATCTACCGGGCCATAGCCGAAAAACCGCTTGATGCTGAAATCCTCCTTTGCCTCTCGAACCGTTCGCAGTGCGGAGCGATGGAGTTCGCCAGCCAAAACGGCATCGCAACCGTGCATATCACGGAGAAACAGTTCAGCTCCTTTGAGGAGTTTGCTGCTGCGATGGTACAATACCTCAAGGATGCCCAAATCGACATTGTCCTGCTTGCGGGCTATATGCGGAAGGTACCGGATGCCGTTGTTGCAGCATTTCCGGACAAAATGCTCAATATCCACCCGGCGCTTCTGCCGAAATTCGGTGGCGAGGGGATGTATGGCATGTTTGTTCACCGTGCTGTACTTGAAGCAGGCGAAAAAGAGAGCGGAGCAACGGTGCACTTTGTCAACGAAGAGTACGACAAGGGAAAAATCCTGCTTCAGAAAAGAGTTCCTGTGTTGCCAGGCGACACACCGGAAAGCCTTGCGGCAAGAGTGCTTGAGTGTGAACATGCACTCTACCCGGACGCCCTTGAAAAGCTGCTGACCATGCAGAACTCATGAGCGCCGAAACACTCCACATCAGCGAGATTTTTCACTCCATCCAGGGAGAATCCTCTTTTGCGGGCTGGCCCTGCGCCTTCATACGGCTTGCGGGGTGCGGACACGGCTGCATTGGATGCGACAGCGCTTATGCAGAACGTGACGGAGTCGCACTTAAAGTAGAGAAGATCATTCAAAGAACACTCGCATTCCAGGCCCCCTTTATTGAGGTCACCGGAGGAGAACCGTTGTTGCAGCCTGCAGTGCACAGCCTCATGCGGCAACTCTGCGATCTTGACCAGAAGGTTCTGCTTGAAACCGGCGGCTTTCTCTCTGTTGCCGGAGTTGACCGGCGGGTGCATAAAATCATCGACCTTAAACCGCCCTCATCAGGCGTCTCTGATCAGAACAATCCTGAAAACATTGAGCTTGCGCTTGCAGCAGAGCCCCTCCATCGCCAG
>CAIXCO010000302.1 GCA_903917955.1 uncultured Chlorobiaceae bacterium
CATTTTTTACATTACAATTGCGTTTTTTCAAGTATCTTTTCATGCGGGTGTATGGGTGTATTTTCTCTTTGCTTTGGTGTTCACCGGAAATAAAATTTTTTCTACTGTCTATGTGTATTTCTTATAGGTGACGGAATATGAAATACACAACAAAATGTGTATAGTTGAAGCTAACTAATCTTTGCTGTTCAGTTTTTATACCGTGCGCGTGGCGTTCTTTTGGAGTTTTTTTCAAATCTGTCGCTATAGAGTTCCGTTCAATTTTTTCGTAATAATAAACAACGGGAATTATGTTTGCTGCCGTAAAAAAAGCGACAATTCTTGTCGTTGACGGTTGTCTGCCAGTAAGTAGCTCACTGTCATTAGTCATCAAAAAGCTGGGTTATGATGTTGTGACGGCTGATAATGGGGAGAGCGCTCTCGAACTTTTGAAGAGCACCAGGATTGATGTACTCTTTCTTGATATCTCTATTTCGGGGGAAAAGAGTTTTGATATTCTTTCTTACGTTCGTGATTATTTACCTGATCTTCCGGTTGTCGTAACCTCCTCTTCAATGTCAGAGATGGATGAGAGCGCCGTGTTTAAAATGGGGGCGTTCGACTATCTGGTTCATCCTGTCAACAGTGTCAGGCTTAAAGTCACGATAAAAAAAGCGATTATAGAATCGGAGCGTCGCCAGCATGCGAGTCTTTTCTCTGTAGTGATTACCAATAGTCCGATAACCACTGTTATTACCGATAAAGAGGGAAATATTGAATTTGTCAACAAGGCATTTTGCCGAACGACCGGTTACTCCTTGAACGAAGTTCTTGGCCAAAACCCGAGAATTCTGAAATCTGGAGAACAGGATGAGAGCTTCTACAAGGAGCTCTGGGAGACGATCACCAGTGGAAAGAACTGGCAGGGTGAATTTCATAACAAGAAAAAGAACGGAGAGCTCTACTGGGAGAAAGCTGTCATAATCCCCATCATCGATCCTACTTGGGCAATTTCTCATTTTATCAGCATCAAGCAGGATATTTCCGTGAGCAAAAAGGAACATGAAGCATTGACCGAAAGCGAACGTCGCTTTCAGGAGCTCGCAGATCTTCTGCCGCAGACCGTTTTTGAAATTGACCTCAAGGGGTGGATTACCTATACCAACCGCGTAGGCTTTGAAACCTTCGGATATTCATCTGAGGATCTTCGAAACGGAGTCCAAAGCCTGAATCTCTTTGCTCCTGAAGAGCGTGAACGGGTGTTGCAGAATATGGAAAGCCGGGTGAAAAATATTGCGTTTGACAATCATGAATATACCGGTTTGAGAAAAGATGGTACCTTCTTTCCGATGCTGGTCTATACGACACGGATTATCCGGAATGGAGTTCCCGTCGGCATCCGGGGTATTGTGCTCGATATTACGGCACGCAAACAAGTTGAGGAGAAACTGCAACGGTTAAACCAGACACTTGAAGAGCGTGTTGAGGAGAGGACGAAAAAGCTTGAAAAAACTCATCAGCAGATGATGTTGCATGAAAAACTTGCCTCCATAGGTCTGCTTGCTGCCGGAGTTGCCCATGAGCTGAATAATCCCATTAATTTTGTCAAGATCAATTTTTCAACACTCAGGGATGCGGTTTCTGATTTTCAGGAGATGCTGAAGGAGTACAGCCTCGTTATCAGGAAATTTGAGGAGGGAAATTGCTCCGCCACGGAGCTCAATACGATGCGCAAGATGGAGAGGGAGTTGACCATCGATACGCTTTTCAAGGATATCTCTGATATTTTTATTGAGTCACAACGGGGTTTTGAGAGAATAACGGCCATTATCTCAAGTATGAGGAACTTCTCATTTCGTCACGCTCTCGATGAGCGGGTACTGTTTGACATCAATAACGGAATCCGTGATACGCTTATTCTTGCGCGTTATGAATACAACAACTATGCTGATATTGATGTTTCACTTGATGATCTGCCGCAAATTCCCTGCAATCCCGAGCAGATTAACCAGGTTTTTCTCAATCTGATTGTCAACGCGGCTCATGCCATAGCATCAAAAAAGAGCAATTCGCATGGAAAAATCACCATTCATACTTGGCATGACAACTGTAACGTCTACTGTGTCATTGCTGATGACGGGACAGGGATTCCGATTGAGGTCAGAAACCGTATTTTTGACCCGTTTTTTACAACAAAAGAGCCGGGAAAAGGTACCGGGCTTGGGTTGAGTATCTCATACGATATTATTGTCAACAAACATGGCGGGACGCTCACGGTTGATTGCCCAACTGAGAACGGAACCGTTTTTACGCTCTCATTGCCGCTGGAAGAGGGTGGAGAGCGTTCCTGAATTTTTCAACACTTTCCGGTTATGCGTGTTTGAAGCTGTTGAAGTCTTTGGTTATGGAGTGGAACATTGTGTTTGTTGCGCTTTGCATGATTATTGACATACCGGCATTGGTCATGGCGTGCAGAATTTTTTCGGGGACGATGCGGAATGCCGGGTAGAGAACAAACCGGACATCAACTCTCAGATTAAATTGAACCCTTGTTTTGTTTTCTTTGACGGGGTGCATCTCCATGTCGGCAAAGGCTTTTCCCTCAAAGAGATACTTTGCAGCATCCTCAATTTGTGCGGCGACCGGGTAGTGTTTCCAGTGAATTTTTTTGCCTATGGTGTAAAGCTTGATTGTTTCGTCGGAGAGCTCTTCCGGCTTTTCGTATGTAATATGCTCGGGCAGTTCTACCAGAAGCTCTTCGCTCTGCTCGACAAAAAAGATGACATCGAAAGGGTTGTTTTGCGGATCGGTGACACGAAAAAGCCATTTGTAGACATTTTCAGTCTCCGTGAGTTCTACACTGTGGCAGAACGGATTGAAGGCCAGTATTCTTTTCTGGTCAGAAAGATAAGCCGTCGTTTGCTCAAACTCTCCGTGAAAGATCCAGTCGCCTTTGCTTACTCCAGTTGCATCCATTTCCATTGGTGTGATTGTCTATTCCTTACGTTATCATTTTGGGCGGTGTGCCATAGAAAACCTTGAGCCCTAACCATGAAAAAAATATAGGGAGAATTTGTGACAAACTCTCTTTTTCAAATGGCGGGGCTCTGTGAGGGGAGTGTGATTATACAAGTTCAGCCTGAAGGCGCTCGGCCTGGTCATGCATTTTGAGGGCATTGATGACATCCTGCAGGTCACCTTGCAGAATTTGCGGAAGGGCGTGGCTGGTAAAGCCGATACGGTGGTCAGTGACGCGTGACTGCGGGTAGTTGTAGGTACGGATTTTTGCGCTTCGGTCTCCGGTGGTGACCATCGAACGGCGCAGATCGGCCCGTTGCTGCTGCTGCTCGGCGAGCTGAATGTCGTAGAGTTTTGTGCGGAGCATCTGCATGGCCCTCTCCTTGTTTTGGAGCTGTGAGCGCTGCTCCTGACAGGCAGAGACAATGCCGGTTGGCATATGGGTGATTCTTACGGCGGTCTCCACCTTGTTGACGTTCTGGCCCCCTTTTCCGCCGCTTCGGTAGGTGTCGAATCGCAGATCTTCGCGGCGGATTTCGACATCAACCTCTTCGGCTTCAGGCAAAACCGCCACGCTTACGGCAGAGGTGTGGATACGACCCTGTGTTTCGGTGTCGGGGACGCGCTGAACCCGGTGGACGCCGCTTTCGTATTTCATGGTGCCATAAACATCGTGGCCGCTGACACCGAGGGTAATTTCACGGAAGCCGCCCGGTACGGAACTTTCGTTGAAGTGCAGCGTTTCGCACTGCCACCCCTGCTGTTCAGCGTACCGCTGGTACATTCTTGTCAGGTCAGCGGTAAACAGCGCAGCCTCCTCTCCGCCGGTTCCGGCCCGGATTTCGATAATGACGTTGCGCGAATCGGCCTCGTCTTTTGGCAGCAGCAGTATCTTGAGCTGCTGCTCAAGTTCAGGCAGCTTTTTTTGCAGTTCACCGATTTCAGCCTGTACGAGCTCTTTCATCTCCTTGTCGGCCTCGTTTTTCAGCAACAGACGCGATTCGTCGAGTTCTGTTTTTGTTGCGGCGTAGAGGTCGTAGGCTTGAACAATCTCCTTGAGGTCGCTGTACTCTTTGTTCAGTTTCCGGTATCGCGCCTGATCATTTGCCGCTTTGGGGTCAGCAAGCAACTGTTCAAGGTCGAGATGTTTTTCTTTTATGGATCGCAGTTTATCGAGCATTGATGTTCGGGCGTCAGCCTCATGGGTTGAAAATATCGTTGATAAGGATGTATGCGAAGAGTGCCAAAAGCAGGGCCATACCAATCTGCTGGATACGCATTTTGATTGCAAAAGGGATCTCACGGCGGATGATTCCCTCAACAGCATTCAGGACAAATTGTCCGCCGTCAAGTGCCGGAACCGGCAAAATATTGATGATTGCAAGGGAGATGGAGAGCATCGCCAGAAAATAAAGAAAGCTGACCGGCCCTTGTTCAGCGCTTTGGCTGGCTATTTTGGCAATCTTGATAGGACCTCCGACCGACTTGCGGAAGTCCTCTTTACCTGTGAAGATTTTTGCAAATCCCTGAACTGTCATGGAACTCATCTTCCATGTCTGGTTGATGCCGCTCACTATTGACCCTGCGAAATTGACTTTTTTTCGCTCTGTTGCAAGAGTCGTTTTCAGCGAGATGCCGATTTTTCCTGATGCGTTGGGGATGAGAGTGGCAACAAATATATCCCCTTCGGAACGGAGGAGTTCAGGAGTTATTTTGCCGTTTTGAATTGGTTTAAGGTATTTCCAGGTAACGGTTATGGGCGTGGCGGCATGGGAGGAGATGATGCCGACAACTTCTGTCCAGTCGGAGACCGCCTGGCCGTTGATTGCTGTAATGAGTCCGCCGGGCTGTATACCTGCTTTTTGTGCGGGCATGTTTTCCAGTGCTTCGTCGATGATTGGTGGTACGATGGGACGTATGCCAAGACTCTGCGCTTCGTTGATCTTCGAGAGACTGTTTGACGGAGCTGTCAGCGTGACGCTTTTTCCGTCGCGCAAGATGGTGTAGTTGAGTGACTGGGCTATGAAGAGTTCCGGGTCAAGCGCCTCCTCCCAGCTTGCGACGGTTTTGCCATTTGCCAATTGAAGTCGGTCGCCGGTTTTCATCCCCATGGTTTCAAAGAGCGATCCCCTTTCAACAAAGGCTGGTGTATTGACGCTTGTCCTGGCTTCTCCGAGCACAAAGGTTACGCCGATAAAGATCGCTGCAGCAAGAATCAGGTTCATGGATACTCCACCGGCAAGCACAACCAATCGCTGCCAGACCGGTTTGGCCCTGAACTCCCAAGGCTGCGGTTCCGTGGACTGAAAGTTGGTGTCGAGGCTTTCATCAACCATACCGGCAATCTTTACATAGCCCCCAAGAGGGAAGAGTCCTATGCCATATTCGGTGTCGCCAATCTGCTTCTTCCAGAGTCGCCTTTCCAAAAAGTCGAATCCGATATAAAATTTTTCGACCCTCATGCCGAAGAGTTTTGCCGTCAGAAAATGGCCAAGTTCATGTGCCGTGACCAGAATGAAGATGGCGACAATGAAAAAGAATATTGAGCTTATAACATCCATAACGATCCTTTGCGTTCGATAGAAAAATGAGGTTTATGCAATAAATTTTGTTGCCGTGTCGCGAGCCCAGCGGTCGGCCTGGAGATAGTCGTCAAGTTCAACAGGAGTGTACGCTTCGTGGGCCTGCATGGTTTTGTCGACCGTTTCGGCAATCTCCGTAAATCTGATTTTTTTGTCGAGGAAGGCGGCCACGGCAATTTCGTTGGCTGCGTTGAGCACCGCCGGGCAGGTTCTGCCTGCTTTGAGGGCCTCAAAGGCGAGGCGGAGAGCCGGAAAGCGCTCCATATCGGGCTCCTCAAAGGTGAGCGTTCCAATTTTTGCCAGGTCAAGTTTTTGAATGCCGCTTTCGCACCGCTCGGGCCAGGAGAGGGCATAAGCAATCGGGGCACGCATGTCGGGGGCGCCAAGCTGCGCTATGACGCAGCCGTCGATATATTCGACCATGGAGTGAATGATACTTTGGGGATGCACCACAACGCCAATCTTTTCGGCAGGCATGGCAAAGAGCCAGTGCGCTTCGATCACTTCAAGCCCTTTGTTCATCATGGTGGCGGAGTCGATGGTGATTTTGGCCCCCATCGTCCACTGGGGGTGTTTGAGCGCTTGCTCGAGTCTGACCTGTTTCAGCTCTTCAGCCGAGGTGTTGCGGAAAGGTCCACCTGATGCGGTAAGAATGATGCGCACGACATCCTCTCTCCGGTGGCCCTGAAGCGACTGGAAGATTGCCGAGTGTTCGCTGTCCACCGGCAGGAGATGCACCTTGTGTTTTTGTGTCAGATCAGAGACCAGTGCACCTGCAACAACAAGGGTCTCCTTGTTGGCCAGGGCGATATGTTTGCCTGCCTTTATTGCGCTGACGGTCGGTATAAGGCCAGCCGCACCGACAATGGCTGAAACAACCATGTCAGCCTCTTCGACGGTGGCTACAGCGGTGGTGCCTTCAATACCGTGAAGGATATCGGGTTTATAGTCACCGAGCAGTGCCCTCAGTTTGACGGCGGCATCGGCATCCATGACGGAGACTGCAGTAGGCCGAAACTCTTTGATTTGCTGTGCAAGTGTGACAACATCCTTGCCTGCGGCCAGGCCAGAGATGGAAAATTTCTCCGGGTGCTGCCTTACGACATCAAGGGTGCTGAGCCCGATTGAGCCGGTAGAGCCGAGGATGGAGAGTGATCTCATAAGCGTGACAAAAAAAAGGTTACCCTGTTTGCGGGGGAATGATAGGCCTGAAGTTATGCTTTTTCGAGTATGCATACAAATAAGTGCTTTCGACCGGCTCTCTTTGTGGCGTTTTTCTTTTTGTAATTCCAGGAAAATTGTGTTATAATTGTGGCCACTTGAATTGGGTTCCTAGCTCAGTTGGTTAGAGCGGCTGGTTTACACCCAGTAGGTCGGGGGTTCGAATCCCTCGGGACCCACATAAAATGACTCTCAAGCAAAAAGGCAGGTATTCCCTGCCTTTTTTGCGTCTCCCTTTTGTTCAGTTCCTCACCTCTTTGAGTCTTGCAACGGCCTCTTCAAGTTCGGCCTGTTCCTTCCTGCTGAGCTGATCGCGGTTGTTCTCAGTGTTCACAGGCGGCTCATTTTCCGCACTCTCCTCCTCTTCGGCTTGAACGGGAAAGAGTCCTTCAGCACGTTTTCCAAGAATACCCTCAATCTGCGCGTATTGAAGCATCTCTTTCAGGAGCAGTTCGCTGGCAAGCTTCTCGAGTTTTTCACGGTGCAGTGTCAGGAGATTCAGCACGTGGAGGCGTGCATCTTCAACGATCGCCATCACTTCGCGGTCAATAAGACGAGCGGTCTCTTCACTGTACTTTTTGTCGATACCGGGGCTGCCGTAATAGGGATTATTGCTCTCGAAGAAGGAGAGATTGCCGAGTTTTTCGCTCATGCCGTAGACCATGACCATGTTGTAGGCGATGCTGGTCACCTTTTCAAGGTCATTCTGTGCCCCAGTTGAGATTTCATTGAAAATGATCAGTTCGGCGATACGCCCGCCAAGAAGGCCGCAGATACGGGCAAGCAGCTCGGTTTTCGTCATGAGATAGCGGTCTTCGAGAGGTATGTTCATGGTATAGCCGAGCGCGCTCATTCCTCTTGGTACGATGGAGATTTTCTGGACAGGGTCGTTCTCAGGCATCATCCAGCTCACAATGGCATGGCCTGCCTCATGATAGGCGACAATCTGCTTTTCACGGGGATTGATGACCTTGTTCTTTTTTTCAAGTCCTGCAATACAGCGCTCTATAGCATCTTCAAAGTCTTTCATTTCGATGCTCAGCTTGTTACGGCGCGACGCAAGCAGGGCGGCTTCGTTGGCCGTATTGGCGATTTCTGCACCTGCAAATCCGGGGGTCTGCGAGGCAAGGGTTTTCAGGTTGACATTTTCCGACAGGGAGAGTGCCTTGGTGTGTACCTTGAAAATATCGATGCGTCCTTTCAGGTCGGGCTTGTCGACCATGATCTGACGGTCAAAACGGCCCGGACGGAGCAGGGCTGAATCGAGCACGTCGGGGCGGTTGGTGGCGGCCATCAGAATAACCCCCTTGTCGGTTGCGAATCCATCCATTTCGACCAGTAACTGGTTGAGGGTGTTTTCACGCTCGTCATTGGCGCCCATCATGGCTCCCTTTCCCCTGCTGCGGCCGACGGCGTCAATTTCATCAATAAAAATGATGCAGGGCGCTTTTTCCTTGGCCTGTTTAAAGAGGTCGCGCACCCTTGCGGCTCCAACGCCGACAAACATTTCTACAAAGTCGGAACCGCTGATGCTGAAAAAGGGGACGTCAGCCTCACCGGCAACCGCTTTTGCGAGAAGGGTTTTTCCGGTACCTGGAGGGCCTACCAGCAGCACTCCCTTTGGCAATTTGCCGCCAAGGGTGGTATATTTTTTCGGATCCTTGAGGAAGTCGACCACCTCCATAACCTCAGCCTTTGCTTCGTCGAGGCCGGCAACATCCTTGAAGGTGATGCGTGTATGCTCGTCAAGGTTTTCGTAGAGTGCGGCCTTGTTCTTGCCGATGTTCATGAACTGTGAGCCTGCTCCGCCCATACGCCGGAAGACAAAGAAGTAGATGCCGATAAGCAGGGCAAACGGGAGTACCCATTGGATCAGTTCACTGATCCAGGTTGTGCTTGCCATGCCCTGATATTTTATCCCTTTGCTCTCCAGCAGTGCGATCAGGGTGTCGTCGCGCACGGGATTGACAAAAATCTCATCTTGTTTTGATGTCGATTGGGGAAAAAATCCCGGAGTCTCTTTTTGCGGCTCCTTTACAGCAAGGCTTGTTTCAGCGCCAGGCTTGAGCTTGAGAGAAATTCTTTCCTGTCCTATTTTTACCGATTCAATTTTGTCTTCTGTAATGAGTTTGCGGAATTCGCTGTACGCAATCTCTTTTGTGGAGCCTGACCAGAAAAATGCAAGCTGTATTCCTATGAGAAGAACAATGACGACCACATAGTACATGATCGAAAATTTCGGTCGCGGTATGTTGTTTTCCGGTTCGTTTTTATAGGGATTTGAAGGTTTAAGCGGTTTCTTTGCCATCAATCAACAATCATGGTTATAAGTTACAAGACTCAAGAACGGTGTTCACAGTCCATAGAATTTCAAGAACGCCAATTTACGGGATTCTTCCATTTAATGAAGCATCTCGGAAGAAAACATATTATATATTGCCAAGATGTTAAATGTATTCTGGTGGCTATAAGTTTCTGTGGAGTTGCGGGAGTTGTGTTCGGTTTGCTTTTTGCTGACGGTGCTTTTTTGAAAGGCAGTGGTGCGGAAGCAGCTTTTTTATAAAACTGGAGTGGCAGGGGGTTGTGTATGAGTTTCGTTCGAAATAAGGCAAACAGCAGGATTGCTGCCTTGAAATCGCTTTTATGCGTTGGGCTTGACAGTGATCCCGGAAAAATACCAGAGCTCTTTTCAAGGTACCAGAGTCCTGTTGTTGAGTTTAACCGCGCAGTCATTAGGGCGACGTCGGATGTTGCGATAGCCTATAAGCTGAATACGGCTTTTTATGAGGCCAGGGGTATTGCAGGGCTCGGTGACATGGAAAAAACGCTCAGCTCAATTCCTGATGCCTGCATGACAATTGCTGATGCCAAGCGGGCGGATATTGGCAATACCAGCAAGATGTATGCGCAAGCCTTTTTTGACCACTGGTCGTTTGATGCCCTTACGGTAGCTCCGTATATGGGATTTGACTCCCTTGAACCTTTTTTTGCCTATAAGGATAAACTGTTGTTTGTGCTCTGCCTGACGTCCAATGAGGGGTCGGTGGATTTTGAGGAGCAGGTGATGGAGAACGGCATTCCGCTCTATCGTTCAGTGCTTGGAAAGGTTGCTTCATGGAGCAGCAATGGAAATGGTGGAGTGGTTATCGGTGCTACCAAAAGCGCTCTGCTTGCCGATATCCGCCGTTCAGCACCTGATCTTTTCATGCTTATTCCCGGGGTGGGTGCACAGGGGGGCTCGCTTGAAGATGCCGTCCATTATGGTGTTGATTCCAATCGCCAAAGTGCGGTGATTAATGTCAGCCGAGCACTGATCTATCCCGCAGCACCTGACGGAGGTTCATTTTCATTGGTCGATGATTATGAACGGGCGGTTGCTGCTGAGGCGGTGAAAATCCATGAAGGAATGATGCGTGCTCTGTAATTGTTACGTTTTGTTTAATAAATAATTTTGTCAGCCAGTGATGTGCCCCGGTGGTTCCGTGTGCTTTCTGGTTGCGGTTAACAAGGGTAATGCCATGTGTGGAATTGTCGGTTATATCGGGTGGCAGGAAGCGTCACCGTTGCTGTTGAAGGGGCTGAAGCGCCTTGAGTACCGGGGTTATGATTCGGCCGGGCTTGCATTGCTGAACGGCAGCAGCCTTACGGTTATGAAACAGAAGGGGAGTGTCAGCGGCCTTGAAACAGATACTTTGGCTTTGAGAGCTTCAATGCCGGGTGCGACGGCCGGGATTGGCCATACCCGATGGGCAACTCATGGTGAACCAAGCGATCGCAATGCTCATCCTCACGAGAATGCTTCCGGGGATATCGCCATCATTCATAATGGGATCATCGAAAATTATTCGGCTCTGAAGCAGGAGCTTATTACAGAAGGCTACCTTTTTTTGAGTGAAACGGATTCAGAGGTGCTGGTGCACCTGATTGACTGGATATGGAAGCAAGACACATCGCTCGATTTGGAATCGGCTACGCGGAGTGCCCTTCGTCATGTGGAGGGGGCCTACGGGCTTTGTGTGATCTCTTCACGGGAGCCCGACAAGATTGTTGTTGCACGCAAAGGAAGCCCTCTGGTGATCGGTATTGGCGAGGGGGAGTTTTTCATTGCTTCTGATGCAGCTCCCATTGTTGAACATACCAAAAAGGTGGTCTATTTGGCGGACGGTGAGCTTGCCGTGGTGACGAGAGAGGGCTATTACGTTAAATCCATTGAGAATATCGAACAGGACAAGATTGTCACTGAGCTTGATTTCTCATTGGAGAAAATAGAGAAAGGCGGGTTTGAACATTTCATGCTCAAGGAGATCTTTGAGCAGCCGGAGGTCATGCACGATGTCATGCGGGGGCGTGTGCGCCTTGGTGAAGGGCGTGTCTGCCTTGGCGGGATCGCCGACCATCTTGATCGTCTGAAGCAGGCAAAGCGCATTATAATCTGTGCATGCGGAACAAGCTGGCATGCCGCTCTGCTTGGAGAATATCTTATTGAGGAGTTTGCCCGTATCCCGGTTGAGGTTGATTATGCTTCGGAGTTCAGGTACCGTAACCCTATTGTCGGTGCAGATGACGTGGTCATTGTCATCTCCCAGTCGGGAGAAACGGCCGATACCCTTGCTGCGCTTCGTACTGCAAAGGAAAAGGGGGCGCTTGTGATGGGTATTTGTAACGTTGTGGGCTCCACAATAGCCCGCGAAACGCAGTGTGGCATGTATACCCATGCCGGACCTGAAATCGGCGTCGCTTCAACCAAAGCGTTTACCGCCCAGGTAACCATGCTTTATATGTTGGCCCTCTCGCTCAGTAAAGACAAGAGCATCTCCCAGAGTGAGATAGCCCTCCATCTCAAGGAGCTTTCAGAGATTCCGGAAAAAGCGGCACGGATTCTTCAGCTCGACAGTCAGATCCAGTCAATAGCGAAGCGGTTCAAGGATGCTCAAAACTTCCTCTATCTTGGGCGTGG
>CAIXCO010000303.1 GCA_903917955.1 uncultured Chlorobiaceae bacterium
CGCAAGATGTTGCAGAAAAGCTCCTGCACCATCGCATTCGGGAAGGGATAGTGCCCGTTGGCCCAGACGCCAAAATGTGACGCCAGCTCCATCGAAAGCCAGCGCTGCATCCCCCGGCTCTGCACCACAATCACCTCTTTGGTAAAGGCCGAAGCGAGCGGTTCACGAAGCACCGTGGAGAGGGTCGTAACCAGCACTTCCATCCGGTTGCTGGTGTAGAGGTTTAGTGGCATGGAGTGAGATTTCTATCACAATTTTTTATAGAACCTACGATAGATGTAGGTACCAATAGTTCCCTAAAACACTCCACCGAAAACACAGGTAATAAGAGTAAATAACACATCACTAATATCAATACCCGTTTTTAGAACCTTACTGAACTGGGCAAAAGCCATAAAATACAAAGGCAATCCAAAATGCGCGAGGGATAAGCCAAGTTTTCATGATTTCCACCCCATTGTCATAATGTTTAATTGATAGAGCTCTCGACAAGAATTGATACCGAAGTGCAACAAAGTCGAACGCTAAGAAAGCAGGCTAACCCGACACGAGATTACGGAACAACTTGTTGTTGAACGCTTCGTATACTGATGCAAATTTATACGTTGTTGGCAAAGCAGCTTTTAACTACGGCAAATGTCAAAAAACTCTGTAACAGTCAGTCCTGCGGCCCGAATAAGGCTTCTTAATGTGCCTCTTGCCGTTTCCCGATGATCCGGAATCGATAATGTAGCCAGTTCATTCTTTTTTGTCATAATGATATGGCTGCCATTTTGCCTTGCGACTTGCCATCCCAGAGATTCAAACACACGAACAACTTCGCGTCCACTCATTATGGGGAGTTGAGGTGGCATTTACGCGGCAACCTCTATTTGTTTGGTCTCGATAGTCAGAGGTATACCTTGTTCAGCCCTGACCTGAAGGCACTGGTGAATTGCATCTTTGATGTTTTCAAGAGCTTCGTCTCTTGTCTCTCCCTGACTTACACAACCGGGAATGCTCGGGCACTCCACAATCCAAATCCCATCTTCATCCCGATTGATTGTTACGCTGAATTTCATTGTACACTCCAACTATTTTTATGGCCAGAACTTTATCTCAAGGTAATGAGATTTTTTGAAATAGCTGCGCAAATCAGGTGAATATGACCTCGCGGAACAGCTCCTGCACCGCAGCAAACAGTCTTTGTGCCGGAGTGAGTATCAATTGCGTTGCGACCAATCCTCGCTTCAACGTCAAACCAGTCATCCGGATTATCGGAGTTGATTGTAGAGGCACGTACACCCATCCGCTCTGCCGCCTCAATCTGGTTTCGCATCAATGCAAGCAGCGGCGAAATCAGCAGAACCGGGCCAGAGCCTCCTTCACGAAGCAATTTGGTCGCGATGAAATAGACGAAGCTCTTGCCCCAGCCGGTCTTCTGGACAACCAGCAACCTTCCCCGCCCCTCAATAACAGAACGAATCGCCTCCTCCTGACTCTCACGGAACACCGCATCGGGATATCCAGAACCAATTCTCAGAAGCTCCAATGCCCTTGCTGACGTATAGATCATTTACCCTCCTTCTGAAACTTCCGTTACAAGCAGCAGCGGCGGGATGCCGCCACGTTGCTCAATGCACTTTATCGCGAATAACTGATTTTTGAAGTATAGTAAACAATTGCAGGGCATCAAACACTTTGCCTCATCTCCCCTGCTGCTTGAGTTATTGGTATATTTGTGTAAAAATCAAGTACACGGAGCTACTATTCAAACAAATAGTTGTTTTTGACAACATTTATTATGTAAAGTAAATCAAAAAAACAATACGCCCCCCGGTTTCCGGATTGAAGAACCCTTTTCAACGTTTCAAGTCACACATAACACAACTCCACCATCAACGCTTTTCGATTAGGATATTTTCTATCACACCATTCCCTGAGGCGGGGGAGCTGCAAATATGGTCAGTTTCAGTTCGGCATCATCAAGCAAACTATATACCGGCTTTCTTCCTGACAATTTTTCGCTTTCGATAATAATGATTGGCACCCCTTCCCAACGCTTATCCATGATGAAGTTCCTTTGACTGCCAATGGCATTCACGTTCATGGCACACCGTGCCAGCAGAGAACTGATCAGCTCGTTCCGTGAAGATTGCCGCTCTGAGAGGCTGTCAATGGTCATGGTATTCGGAATGGTACCCGGCGAAAAAATTTCCAAACGATCAGCAAAAAGATGCAAACGAATTTTTGAGCCATAAATCGAATAGTCGCGGTGGGCAACGGCATTAACAACCGCTTCAAAAACGACATTCATCGAAAACTGTGGCGTTTCAATACGGTTGGGTGCCTTGATGGCATAGACTCGCATGTTGCGCTCTACAAATTTACACGCATCCTCTATCTGCGAATCCAAAGGGCCAGCAATGTCTTTTGCATCAAGTTGATATGCCGCATTTCTTTCACTCCCCCGGTAACAGACCGCCTGTATGAAAGCATTTGGCATGAATGATTGTGATTCGTCACAGGCAAATAAAATCCCGCTGACTGTGGCACGCACCACATTATCTTCATCCCGAGCGATGAGTTTCAACTTCTCCAGAAATTCTTGATCACTTTTTGGAGAAATCACCGTCCGGAATCTATTCCACAATTTCGGATTGAGGTCGTTCAGAGTTGTTCCCGGAACTGTCTGCTCATCAAATCGAATAAGTCTTGTCTGACTGCGCTGTTGAAACAAGCGAGCCAAGGCATCCGGCTTCATTTCTCGCCGGGAGCTGCCAGTGCGACGGAAATAACCATTAGGGCTTTTGTGGACAAAAAGACTTCTCGGCACATCAATCCGAATAATTATTTTTTCCTCCCCCTCGGCATTTGGAACAATCAGTTTTCGGATCACACAGTCGAGCGGCGGCTCAATAGTATCATTACAGATAGAACGAAGCCAGCCTTCAACAATATCAAGTTTATCCAATGGAATCCCTTGAATCTCTCTCGACTTGTCATCAACGCCCATAACAATAATCCCTGTGGCCGTATTTGCCATTGCAGCAAGTTCGTCAGCCATCCCGTCCTTATGAGGACCAACGACCTTCTTGCCACTGAATTCAACACTCTTGAGTTCAAGAACTGAATCTTCACCCAATGCGATTTGCCTGAGGAGATCTGAAAGGTTTTCGTACATCTTTGATTTTCGGCACTGGTAACGGATTAGGTTGTTTTTTCCAAGTATTCTTTCCGGACAAAGGTCATCCAGTTTCGGATTTTCGGAAGCTCACAACCAGATAATTCAAGCGGAGATTTCCCCCTTCGAGTCAAGAATTCGGATGA
>CAIXCO010000304.1 GCA_903917955.1 uncultured Chlorobiaceae bacterium
CGATTTTGCCTTTTTTCCGGAGAACCATCGCTTTCAGGTGCCCGAAGAGTGCCACTGGAACGACGTTCGTTCCAGAAGCGCCAATATTGGTCATGCGCTCCAGAAAGCCATGCGCAGCATTGAGCAGGCCAACCCGGATACTCTTCACGGAATTTTTGGTGATGCCCAATGGAGCAACAAGGAGCGCCTGTCGGACGCCCTTCTCAAAGATCTGATCGAACACTTTTCATCGCTCAATCTCGGCAACGAACATTGCAAAACCGATATTCTTGGCCAATCCTACGAATACCTGATCAAAAAATTTGCCGATCTCACCAACAAGAAGGCTGGAGAGTTTTACACACCCCGTTCTGTGGTAGCTCTTTTGGTGCGCATTCTGGCACCCGAAGCTGGAGAGAGCGTCTACGACCCCGCCTGCGGTACCGGTGGAATGCTGCTTGAAGCGCTGCACCTCGTCAAAGAGCAAGGCGGCGACGAAAAACTGATGCTCGGCAAGCTCTACGGTCAGGAAAAAAACCTCACCACCTCTGCCATAGCCCGCATGAACCTCTTCCTCCACGGTGCGGAAGATTTTCATATTGAGCGTGGCGACACCTTGCGCCAACCCGCCTTCTATTCCGGCGACAGCCTTGCTACGTTCGACTGCGTGATTG
Source organism: uncultured Chlorobiaceae bacterium (assembly GCA_903917955.1). Classification (GTDB taxonomy): domain Bacteria; phylum Bacteroidota; class Chlorobiia; order Chlorobiales; family Chlorobiaceae; genus Chlorobium. Next base: position 654 of record CAIXCO010000304.1, read on the forward strand.
CCAACCCTCCCTTTTCGCTCAACCGATGGGGTGAGGATCTCTGGACGAACGACCCTTACGGGCGCGACTTTGCCGGGCTTCCACCCGCAAAATCAGGCGACTTCGCATGGGTGCAGCACATGATCAAGTCGATGGCTCCCAAAAAAGGGCGCATGGCGGTGGTGCTGCCTCATGGCGTGCTCTTCCGCATGTCGAAAGAGGGGCAAATCCGCCGCAAACTGGTGGAGATGGACAAGCTCGAAGCGGTCATTGGCCTTGGCTCCAATCTCTTTTACAACTCCCCGATGGAGACATGCATCGTCATCTGCCGCATGAACAAGCCAAAAGAGCGCCGAAACAGGGTGCTTTTCATCAACGCCATCAACGAAGTAACCCGCGAACGGGCGCAGAGCTTTTTGACGGATGAACACATCGAGCGAGTTGTCGCCGCATGGCACACCTTTGCCGATGAGGATGGCTTTGCCCGCGTGGCCACCAATGAGGAGATTCGCGAGAAAGGGAGCAATCTCAGTATTCCGCTCTACGTGCGAACAGCCAGCAAACAGCAACTGACGCTCTCAGAAGAGTCCGACACCTACGGTCAGGACACCCTGAAACAGGCAATTGCCGAGTGGCAGGAGAGTTCGAAGGCATTGCGGGAGTCGATGAATGGACTTTTGACCATGTTTGAAAAAGAACAACAGGAATGACACATGAAGGGAAAGAAAAAACTCATCATCATGGTCTCTTCAACGGTGTATGGCATTGAAGAGCTGCTTGATCGCATCTATACCCTGCTTACTGATTACGGTTATGAGGTCTGGATGTCGCACAAAGGCACGGTGCCAGTGTTCTCCAACCGTACAGCCTTCGACAACTGCCTTGTTGCCGTAGAAAAGTGCGACCTCTTTTTGGGCATTATTACGACAAGGTACGGCAGCGGACAGGACGAGAAAGATCCACAAAGCCTCTCCATTACCCATCAGGAGATTCGTAAAGCCATTGCGTTGAAAAAAAATCGCTGGCTTTTGGCTCACGATCATGTGGTCTTTGCTTGGTCACTATTAAAAAATCTTGATTATGCGAAAAAAGCTGGCCGGGAAAAGCTCACACTCAAAAAGAGCGATATTATGGATGACCTGAGAGTGCTTGATCTTTATGAAGAGGCTATTGTTGACGGGACTGCTTTGGCTGAACGGCATGGAAACTGGGTGCAGAAATATCGGACAGTTGAAGAGAGCTCATTGTTTGTAACGTCACAGTTTTCCCGCTATCAAGAGGTAGAACTGTTTGTTGAAGAGAACTTCAAAAACAGAATTTCCACCCTTAATAAAGAAGGCATATCATGAATCAGGACAAAATTCGGGAACTGCTTCTTCTTGGTGAAAATCAGCGTATCGTATACAAGGCATCAGCAAAAAGTTCTCTTGCAGGGCGTGATGTCTGCGGATTTCTCAACTCAGGTGGAGGCTATGTTGTATGCGGTGTAGAGGATAATGGCGATATTACCGGTGTCGATAACGATGGTCTTGCGATGCTGGAAAAACAGATTCATGAAAAACTGTCACCAAAAGCGCTTGTATCGGTTGAAATGCGCACGCTGGAAGGCAAACCGGTTTTTGTGCTCGAAGTGCCCGCCGGAAAGGATCTGCCCTACGCTTACCACGACACCATCTATATCCGCTCCGGATCAACAACAAAAAAAGCGGATATTGAGACCATCCGTGACATGGTGATGCGCCAGCAGATTAAACCCGAACGGTGGGAGCGACGCAGCTCTCTGGCAGAACTGGATAGTGA
>CAIXCO010000305.1 GCA_903917955.1 uncultured Chlorobiaceae bacterium
CTTTTGAGGAGTTCCGCAAGTTCATCCACTGTTTCCGGAAAAAAAACTCCAGGAGTATGACCGCTCTTCAGGTTACTCGTATCCTCGAGAAACCCCCTTATGGAATCAGGATCGTCCTTGTAAATCATTCTGCTTTTTTTTCGTTTCCACTCTTGTCCCTGGTGAAAGGGCCGGGGGGAGTGCTGTTTTTGTCAGGTTGTGTCTCCACTGGCGCCATCTTTTTTGTGCTGTCAGCTTGCTGCACAACCGCCGCAGAGGGTTTTCTTCCTTTTTGGGCCGCTGCAACCGGCAACATCTCTCCCTTGACATAATAGCGGATCAATTCACGGGCAATCGGAGCAGAAATGGCCCCGCCAAAACCAGCATTTTCGACAAGGACAGCCATGGCAATTGTTGGATGCTCCATTGGTGCAAAGGCAATAAACCACGCATGATCCTTTCCATGAGGATTTTGTGCCGTACCGGTCTTGCCGGCAATGGTTACTCCTGGAACCTGTGCCAATGTCCCTGTACCTCGCTCCACCACGCCTCTCATGCCGTCATGGATAAGATCAAATGTTGCTTTTGAAACCGGAAGTTGCTGTTTGTCATAACTGTACGAAACATATTCTCCGGTAGCAGTATCGCGATAGCCGTTGACAATATGGGGCTGAAAGAGGGTTCCCTTGTTCGCAAGAGCTGCGGCATACGTTGCAAGCTGCATGGGAGTGGTACCGAGCTCGCCCTGACCAATCGCAAGGCTGACCAGATATCCCTGTGTCCACTTGTTCTCGCCATACCTTTTATTGTAATATTCAGTTGATGGCAGAAGTCCACGTCGCTCGCCAGACATATCAATGCCGGTTTTTTCTCCAAAACCGAACATCGCGCCATATCTGGTCCAATCTTCAAAGCCGACATTAAAAATCAGATTATAAAAATAGACATTTGATGAAACCGTAATAGCCTCTCTCATATCTACCCATCCGTGCCCCTTGCCTTCGTTACTGAGAAAGCGTCTGTGGCCGTAAACGAATGCGCCGTTATCGAGTATTTTTTTTGCGGGATCGATCTTTTTTTCCTCAAGAGCGGCCATGGCAAGAATCATCTTGTAGATGGAGCCCGGAGGATAGACCGCCTGAACCGTGCGGTTAAAAAGCGGTTTTTGGGGAGAGGTAACAATATCGTGCCACCCTTTCCGGTCGGTAGAGCCGTTGAAGATATCAAGATCGTAGTCGGGAGCACTGGCAAGGGCAAGAACACCTCCCGTCGAAGGGTCAATGGCAACGACAGCTCCTGATTTCCCGGTTTTTCTCAGAAGCTGTTCTGCAAGTTGCTGCAGGCCACCATCAACAGAGAGATAGAGGTCGTTCCCCTTTATGGAGGGGATATCATTTTTTCCATCATCATATCTTCCTGCGTATTTGCCAAGAGGAGTAACCATTTCAAACCGCATTCCTTTTTGCCCCTTCAGCTCCTCTTCATAAAACTTTTCCAGTCCGCTGAATCCGATTTTATCATCCTGGGTGTAACCCTTCTCCGACAGCTCTTCAAGTTTTTCTTTGGGTACAGTGCGTAAATAGCCGAAGAGATGCGAGCCAAACAGGGAGTCGGGATAGAGCCTCTTGTTGTCGGTCTCAATATGGACGCCAGGAAGTTGCCAGAGATTTTCGCTCACTCTCGCTATTGCAATAGCATCAAGGTTCCGGCTGATGATGGCGGCTGAATAACGGTTGAAGGCAGATCCCTTTTTAATGATCTCTCTCAGCTCTACTTCCGGCTTCTGCATGAGCCATGCAAGATAACCGGTACGCTGTTTATCGAACTCAGAAGGAACAATCTTCAACGTATAGAGTGGCTGATTATCGACAATGACAACACCACTCCGGTCAATCAGGCGACCTCTTGGGGGCTGAACCCAGATTCGGCGGATGCTGTTCGTGGTTGAAATTGATCCGAGCTGCTGATAATTGAGTACCTGCAGATAGAAAAGCCGAATAAACAGTATAGAAAAAAGAGTTATTACAAAAAACGATACGAGCATGGTGCTGCGCAGAATTTTATCCATCGTTCAGTTTCCAAGTGATTGTCGCAAAAACAGCCAGTCGAGGATCACGGCAAGAATGAGGTTGTAGAGAGACTCAAGCATGCCGAAAACCACGATTCGATAGACCGTCGAAAAGCCGAGAGGATTGTCAGCAGCGGTCAAAATAGCATTGGTACAGAGCGTGGCTACGATAACGGCGCCATAGAACCGTTTGCTTTTCTGCTTTGCCGTTGCGTGGCTCTCTTTTGGGGTATGAAAATAACCGACAATAAAACTTCCGACAGTTCTTGCCAGCATATTCAAGCCCATGTTTCCTGACAAAAAACCCGTAAGCATCCCTGCGGCAAATCCGAAACTTGTATTGGGGTTCCTGTTGGTCGTTACAGCGACATAAGCAAGAAAAATGATGACAACATCCGCAGAAACATTGAAGAGCGTTATGCGCGACACGATGAACTCCTGCATCACAGAGGTGAGGAAGAGAAAGAAAAGAGGGAGATAGACTTTTTTTATCACAAGGTCGATGTCTGAAAATTAAAGGCCTGTTTTTGTCACGGTACTGTCACTGGTCATTCTGATTTTTTCAGGGTTGATTTTCAGCGGCGCAACCAGTACATGTGTCAAGGTTGAAAAGTCAACGGCAAGCCGAATATCAACGGCATAGAAAAGGTTGTCGGGTTTCAGGTGAACCACCCTCCCGACAGGAAGCCCCCTTATCGAAAAGGTGCTGAAGTCGGCGGTTACGAAACGCTCGTTGAGTTTAAGACGGCTGCTTATGGGAATATGCTCAACCTGGGCAGTGAACTCCCTTCCTCCGCTCCAGGAGAGAATGCCCATACTGCCGCATGAATCGGCAACCACGACTACCTTGAAATCCGGGTGGATAACAGGCATAACCCTTGCATAGTTTTCGGAGACTGAAATCACCCTTCCCACAAGCCCTTCAGGAACAAGAACTGTCATATCCTTTTTGATTCCTCTCCTCCATCCTGCATCAATCAGCAGCATGTTTTCCCGATCGCTGAATTTGCGGTCAACAACCCTTGCCATAATAAACCCTGAGGCGTTGAGTGTGGTATCGGCCAATATTTTTTGCCTGCTCCGTTCGTCAACAGCCGAAGTCTCAAGGGTGAGTACCCTCGAAAGCAGATCGGTGTTGATTCGCATCAACCGCTCATTTTCTCTTTTCAGGGTAAACAGAGAGCTTAATTTCGTCAACTGTTCGTCAACGGCAGCGCTGAACTCACTGCTCTCGGAGCGCACCATTGCCTGTACATCATCCTGCTGAAGTCGAATGAAGAGAATGGCTATGCTGCAATAGAGCACAAAAAGCAGCCAGGCACTGTGTTCCATAAAAAGAGTAAAATACTTCCGCACGGTTCATATTCCGGTTTTTTTATTACATTTTCCTCATCAAATGCAAGGGTGTCGAAGTCAACAGGTCAAGAGCAAAACAGATGACTCAGAACGTGAATATAACAGATAAATTTATTGTTGTCGGTGATAGAGTATTAATCAAACCAAAATCTCTTGGCGAACGAACAAAATCAGGCATTTATCTCCCTCCTGGCGTTCAGGAAAAGGAGAAAATCCAGACCGGCTACATCATAAAAACCGGGCCAGGCTATCCCGTAGGCCCACCGCCAGAATCGGACGAGCCATGGAAAGAGCGCGTTTCAGCCGCCCAGTACATCCCGCTTCAGGCAAAAGTGGGTGATATGGCTATTTTTATTCAGAGCAGTTCCTATGAAATTGAGTATGAAGATGAACGATACATCATTGTGCCCAATTCGGCCATTCTGCTTCTTATTCGCGAAGATGACGATCTTGACTACTATCTTAAATGAAAGTAACATTTTAAAGGCTTTCCTGCAACCACAGAGTAAATAAGACCATGACCAGAGATATTGCTTCAACCAGCGCAGGAAGCGCGTCACTTTCGCAGGAAGAGCTTTTCAGGCGGATCAATGCGCTGAAAAAAGAGATGAACGCTCTTGTGCTTGCCCACTACTATACCGTCCCTGAGATACAGCAGGTCGCCGATATTGTGGGCGACAGCCTTGCACTTGCCCGCGCAGCCGAAAAAACCAATGCTGACGTGATCGTTTTTGCCGGGGTCTATTTTATGGCTGAAACCGCCAAAATCCTCAATCCTGAAAAACTGGTACTGATGCCGGACGACCGCGCCGGCTGCCCCCTTGCCGACAGTTGCCCGGAAGAGGAGTTCAGGAGATTCAAGGCTGAGCACCCCGACGCCCTCGTCATTACCTATATCAACTCGACCGCTGAAATCAAGGCGCTCACCGACATCACCTGTACCTCTTCCAATGCCGAAGAGATTATCCGCCAGATTCCCGAAAACCGGCAGATTATTTTTGGCCCCGACCGAAACCTTGGAGCCTATCTGGCAAAAAAACTTGGCAGGGAGATGATTCTCTGGCAGGGGTGCTGTTACGTTCATGACGACTTTTCCGAAGCCAATATCCTTGAGGCTTGCCGTGAACATCCTGATGCGGAGCTCATAGCCCATCCTGAATGCCGCCAGGAGGTGCTTCGTCATGCATCATTTATCGGCTCTACCAAGGCTTTGCTCGACTATACCGTTACCAGTTCCGCAGAAACCTTTCTTGTTGCGACCGAACCGGGGATTCTTTATGAAATGCAGAAGCGCTCGCCCTTGAAAACCTTTCTTTCGGCACCCAAGGAGCCAGGCAATCCCCGAACCCTCTGCACACAGATGAAGCAGAATACCCTCGAAAAGCTCTACCACTGTATGCTTGACCGCAAGCCTGAAATTCTGGTTGACGAAGCGCTTCGTCTTGCATCCCTTGGCTCTATCCAGAGAATGCTCGAAATGTCGCCCGCATGAGTCGCGGGCCGTCAGAACTTTATAAGGTTTTTGGGTGAAATGTGTGTATATTTTGCGCCAAACAGGCTCGTCATAACGCAAAAACAAGGAGACTTTTATGCGCACCTTTACACGATGCATTGCATCTCTCTCGGCATTTCTCTCCCTCACTCTCTCTTCACTGCCAGCCTTGGCTTGGCACGACAAAACTCATCTCTCGGTTGCCGAGGCAGCAGGTTTCGACCTTTGGTACAGTGCAGCCGCAGCCGATGTCGCCAAATCGAAGAGCGAATTCAGGCCGACAGAAGAGAAAAATCATTACTTCAACAACAATGCAGACAAAGAGGTGGACGTCGCAATGGTCATGAGTCAGATTGAGCGATACAACAAGCCGGATGATAGTGAAGGGCACCTCTACGGCGCTATTATCGGCGCGGTAAGGGCCTACAAGGCAGAGAAAGAGAGTGGCAAATATGCTGAATATCCGCTTGCTTTTTGTGCACACTATGTTGCAGACCTCTCTATGCCACTGCACAACACCCTCTATGACGACTTCAACAAAAATCGCCACAGCATCAATGACGGCATTGTCGAAAGCAGCGTCCGAAACAACATCGGCTATATTCAGCGCAACATGGAGAATATTACCATCCTGAACGAAGCTGATTTTGCCCGTGAAATTGCGAAGGTGGCTAACACTGCCCGCCAGCTTGGCATCAAGATACGGGAAGAGAAGAGGGATATGACCCAAAGCGAGGTCTATACCCAGCTCACCCGGAGCGCGTCATTGTTGAATGCGGTGCTAAAGTATGTCGGCAAAACCCCCGTATCAACGGTTTCATAATAGTGTTTTACAAAAAAAATGGCCGATACTGAACACCTGAAGCTCCTCAAAGAGGGCGTCACCACCTGGAACCTTTGGCGCCAGGAACATCCAGAGATTGCGCCTGATTTGCACGAAGCCCTGCTTGCTACACTTGATTTGCGGGCAGCAAACCTTTCCGGCACCGATCTGGGTGGCGCAAACCTCGCAAAAGCAAAGCTTGTGGGGGCAAATTTTGCAGAAGCGGATCTCCGTGGTGCTGACCTCCGTGGTGCCGACCTCAGCAGAAGCAACCTTACCGGTGTCAATTTCAGCAAAAGTACCATCGACATCTGCACCATCTATCGCGACATCGAGGGGTGTGATATTGGCGTCAACGGACTTTACTCACCCCTCACCGACTCGGCAGCCCTGTTCAGAATCGACCCGCCCGGCAACTCCATGCAGGGAGCCAACGTCGACGCTGTCATCGAAAGCCTCCGCCATGCCCGCAAGCTCCACACCTTCTCCCTCCTGCTCGCGGGCATCGCCATGCTCTTTATCGTCATCAAACCCAAAACCATTACGCTGCCCTACCTCTCCGGCTCGTTCAAGTTCGACGACATCAGCTACGCTTTTCTGGCCATGATTCTCTCTACTTTCCTCTTGAGCCAGGTCTCCTCCTTTATCGACTCCGCACTGCAAGGGGCGCACTATCTCAACAATCGCAGGGCCGCCATGCTCGTCGGCCACTTTCCATGGCTTCTTTCAAAGTACGAAAGTGAAGCGGCCAACCGGCGGCAATCGAAAATCATGCGCTTCTTTCTGGTTTTTCATCCCGTGATCTATCTCTATTTTTTCCTGAAATGGGAGCTGCTCTTTAGCGGCGATTGGGAAGGCATCATGCAGCACTACAAAGAGATGCCGGTCATTTTTGCCGAGTATCTGCTGCCGGTCTTCTATGTTATCCTTCTCATGCTCTGTCGCCACATTTTCCGGCTTTCTGAAGGGTTTCAGAAACCGATTCTTTTCGATACCGAAACCGAACGAGGGCGCCACACCGAGATGGAACGCCTCGCTGAAGCGGTCGAAAA
>CAIXCO010000306.1 GCA_903917955.1 uncultured Chlorobiaceae bacterium
ACGGCAGGCATATTCCCACTCTGCTTCAGTTGGCAGACGATACCACTTGCCTGTTTTTTCAGAGAGCCATCGGCAATATTCTACAGCATCGTTCCAGCTTACATGAACTACCGGATGGTTCTCTTCACTCTTGGGGCGCACCCTGCCTGAGACTCCACATCGCCAATTCACCCCTTTTGTAAGTACTGCTTCACTGCCATTCCAAACCCAGCTATCCCCCCCTTTTTCAGCATCTGTCTTATAGCCTGATTCAGCGATAAAGCGCCTGAACTCAGCAACCGTCACCTCATATTTGCCCATATAAAAGTCACTCACTTTTACCTGATGCTGGGTCTCATCGGTCGATCTTCCAACTTCTGTTTCAGGGCTGCCCATGGTAAACTCGCTGCCATGGATCAGTACAAAATTGGCCGATGATGGCATTGAGGTGAGGCCCGGGAATGCTGCGCTGAATATCGTGAGCCCGGCAAAGCATATTCCTGTGAAGCAGAAGAGGCTGGAGGCTAACAGCCTGCGCCGTTTGGAGCGAGCGCTGGCAAGGTAGAGCGCTTCAACCGTTACGGGTTTGCCTTTGTTGCCTGCCGCGCTGCCTTTGGCTGCTGTGGCACGCTGGGTTTTGCTGGAGAGCAGGGCGAAGAGGCTCAACAGGAGTGAGAGAAACCAGCTCAAAAAAGCCAAAACCATGAGCCATAGGCTGCCGGTCGATGCGTCTGTACTCTCTGCGCCTGAGAAAAACTTTAAACCAAGAGCGTAGAAAACCGGCAAAACAAAGCTGAGAATCAGTAACACCCGGGCCAGTTTGTCGAGCTGTTTTGGCTGCTCAATGAGATCTGTAACCAAGGCTTTATCGAGCTCTTCATCGCGGTTTGATTGGGGTACGGTTTGCGGCGGCGTGGGGTCATCCATCATACGGTTCTTTAGTGTGGTTGGAGAACTGCGCTAAAAAAAATGCCCGTCATCTTCGAAACGGCTATCCGGCTCGTCCTACCAATGCCGGGCATGGGTGGTGGCTCTTTTTGCCCTGAAGCCTTACAGGGGCGGGGTCATCAATCTGTTCAGAGGCAGTCATCCGACTTTGCTTTTGAGCTACGGGACGAAAACCAGGCGGAAGCCAACGTTGTTGTTCCGGTTGTCGGGGGTGTTGTTGTTCCGATTAGCCGACCGACAATTCTCGGCATTGTTGTTCCAGCTCCCGCCACGAATCACACGGTTCGAACCCACGACTGATGCCCTTGTCATTCAATGGCCACCAGTCTACGATACACATTTTTTCTGAATTCTTTTGCATCGGCGTATTCAGTGTATGCCACCAATGGCATAGCATGACTTGCAAACGTTTTTTGTGACCATCGCCCTGTGTGCAGGTAACGCTCATAAAGCAGAGATTTCTGGATAAAACGCTTTTTGCTTCGCCGGGCAAGGCGAACAGACTTAGGAAAGAGCAAATAGCCCAGAAAGGGCAACCCTTTTGCGCTCTCGTTCAAACAAAAGGGCTTGATTTGAAGCCGTAACTCTTTTGCAAGATAGTTCTGAAAGCGGTAGCCGCTCTCCAGTAAGAGCTCTTTATCGTGATGCCACAACACCATATCATCCATATATCTGACATAAGCAGGCACACGCAACTCATTTTTGACATAATAATCGGCCACCAACAAATAGTGATTGGCAAAGTACTGGCTGGTCAGGTTGCCAATCGGAACACTTTTACCGGCTGCGGTTGCATATCTGTCAATTATTTGCTCGAAAATCAAGAGTACATCCTTGTCTTTGAACATACGACAAAGTTGTTGTTTCAGGATTGAGTGGTCAATGCTCTCAAAATATTTGCGGACATCAAGTTTCAGGAACCAGCGGTAATGGCGATGATACTCCCGTGCTTTGTTGAGCGCAGAGTAGGTGCCTTTTCCGGGTCGGCTTGCAAAACTGGTGGCAATCTGCTGCTTTTCAAACGAGGCATGGCAGACATTCATCAAGGCATGGTGCAGCACCCGCTGCGAAAAAGGGGCGGCACAAATCAACCGCTTTTTAGGGTCATAAATGGTGAAGGTGTGATAGCCTCCCGTTTCGACGGTGCCTGAAAGGAGTTGC
>CAIXCO010000307.1 GCA_903917955.1 uncultured Chlorobiaceae bacterium
ATCCGAATTCTTGACTCGAAGGGGGAAATCTCCGCTTGAATTATCTGGTTGTGAGCTTCCGAAAATCCGAAACTGGATGACCTTTGTCCGGAAAGAATACTTGGAAAAAACAACCTAATCCGTTACCAGTGCCAAAAATGGAATAGTGGTCGGCGAATACCCATCAACTTACCAAGCCTTTTTAGCCCTTGGCTTACCACAAGAAAAACATATCGTTTTTCGTGTTAAACTGAAAGATGAACACAGATTAAACAAAGGGGCAAGACTGAATTTTCAGCAATATACATTCGAACTTATAGATAAACCAAAAAGCACTCGTATTCATTAGGATGTTTATGCTGACTTGCTTTCTCATTTACTGAAAAACAAACTCAATGCACATCGTAAACTGGTTTTAAACATATCGCATCGGAGCAAGTGTACCACGCATACGAACCTGCAAAAAGGACTGAGCAAGGCTGTCACCAGGGCACAATCGAAAGCTCCCGATAAAGCAAACGATTGCAGCGTTGTCTTCAACGTCCAACAGCCAACAGCAGAGCCATTACTGAATATTGCTGATTATTTTTGCTGGGCGATTCAACGTGTTTTTGAACGTGGTGAAACCAGATATTACGATTATATCAGCAACCAGGTTGCAATGGTGCAGGATCTCTACGACTTCGAAAAGTGGAAAAGTGGAGGTAATTATTACAATCGGCAAAAAAAGCTATCGAGCGATAACTGCCTGAAAAACAACAAATAAAAAAAGCCCATCATTGCACTAAGAAGGATACCCTTCAACGGCGTGAAGCCGACCTTCATGCAACACAGGCTAAACCGAATATAAAAACAAAATAAGATTAAAAAAATATCAGGGGACAGCCTCTTTCGCTGATCTGTATATTTTTCCAAATCTTCTGTCTCGCGCATCAGCAGATAACCAACAACCGCCATCCATATAAGCGCTGCACTCCGTTTGCGCAGCCTGCCGGACGCGTCTCCGCGAAAGGGTAGGACCCTCTATACCGCTCCGGCGCGGGCTCCATGCAGCAAGCCGCCAGCTTGCTATCCGTTTTGTCGCGCTGCTTGCCCGGAAAAACAGAGCAAGTAGCCCGCCGAAGCCGCCATCGTCACCATACCCCGCTATGGCATCCGCCTCGTCCGCGAATCCCAAATCATCTACACCAAAGGAATCACCGGAGCCGAAATGGTCGTAGACCTCTGCCACACCATCGGCCTGCAAGAACGCGCCAGCGAAGAGCTCCACGTCTTCTACCTCAACACCAAAAACGACGTCATCGGCATGGAACTCGTCAGCAAAAGCACCCTCAAAAAAAGAATCGGCCAATAATCCGCCCCGGCTTTCAGATTGTCCAGATAGTCCGCCCAAGCCTGCATCATCTTACGGCGATTATAGGCACGTTCGTTCGGATCCCTCACTGCATGAGCCAACTCTTTCGGGTCTGTAACGGCAGCATGGTGCCGGGTGACGCGCTTCCGGAATATTTCATGAGATTTAAGGGCTACCGAGGGGAGACGGGCAGACTATGAAACAAAAATGCCATGATTTTACAGGGCTTTTCGGACAATATGGGATAGTGCTGGACTATCCTCTGGCGAGGGTGGGATTCGAATAATGGCTTAAGGGCACCTCTATTTATTCCAGAGTGATATATCCTTATAAAAAATATAGCTTTAACCAAATAAAACGAGGGCAATATTTCGTATTTTAAATCAATAATATCAATTTGCCCTTTATCATGAAAAACATCAACCCGCCAGGCATGTTTGACGAGCATTTTTTGCTTGAAAAACTGACAAAACTCAAAGATCCCCGCCCTCTTTAATCATCCCGCCATCACCGCTCATACCGTCTCCCTTTAAAATTATAGATACAACTATCAAATAAAAATATACCGGAATCTTTTTTGAAAATAACAGGAAATATCTACTAAAAAGACGCAAAAAAACCGGCACGTAGAGGCACGACCAGTTTCATTTTTTCTATCATTCCCTACACTATCGTCACTTCAGACAATCAAAAATCTTGCATATATTATTTTTAGTCTTTAGAGAGGCTGTAGTTGGGATTTTATCCCAACCAGAAGCATAAATTAAACCGAATCGATGGTATAAATGTTATTTATGTATGAAAATAAGAGCATTTGGCTTTTAAGTAGGTCTTATTTTAATATGGGTTACAGTGCAAAAAACTGTATAGTTAAGCTTCAAGTCAGCATGGCGTAACCGTTCAAATACCAAAATAGGAAATCGAGGAATGACAAAGACAACTTGCTTCGACGTTTTTGAGCAATGCGCGTTAGCCGTCCAGGCGGGAGAACTGATTGAATCAGTCAGTGCCAAGGATAAAGAATTTCATTTTCAAAATTGGTTCCAGAAGCGTCTTCAACAGCTTTCTATTCATTTTGAAGGTTCTGGGCGTAACACATACCCAGATTTCTGTTTGGTCGAATATACAGAGGGTTACGAGATCAAGGGGCTTGCATGGCCTGGCCGCGAAAGAGATTACGACTCGAACAGTCAGGTTCCGGCTGGTTTTCACAATGGTCGTCAAATTTTCTACATGTTTGGACGCTATCCTGCTGACCTCAGCCAGTTTGCTTATCAGGAAAGTGGAAAAAGACAATATCCCGTTGTTGATTTGGTTATGTGTCATGGTGATTTTCTTAACGCTGACCACAACTACGTACACAAAAACAAGAGTGTAAAAGGGTTTGGTACTTACGGCGACATCATGATTCGAGATCGAAAGATGTATGTTGCACCAACACCGTTCGCACTCACCGAGGGAACGACTGGTCTTATAACGCTGATCCTTCCTGAAAGCATGGAATCTGATCCACGTTATCAAGAAGTAGGAAGACTTACTCGAATTGAAGCAGATGCACTCGTTGTCGGCTATACGTTTGATCTGCGCACAAACGAACTTAAAGCCGAGCATGTGCCTAACCCAAGCGCTGGCACTAAGCATCGTTTTGTCGCCTATCGGCTTGTCAACCAAACCTCTAAGCCAGTTTCAATGCTGAACAGGGAGCCGATCATCGAAGAAAGCCCTGGAGCAGACGAAGAATGAAGACCATCGCTAAAAATATTATCTTCACGCAGCCCATTACAGAGGATAAACAAACCGCGCTTGAGCACGATTTTCCCATCGTGGAGATAAGCCAAATCGCAGAGCAAGAAAGCTGGCGTAAAGAGGTCAACCGTCCGATTTACCACATCCATAAGTGGTGGGCGACACGTCTTGGTTCGGTATTTCGGGCCATCACACTTGCTGCATTGAGTGATTCCAAGACCGATATTTGGAAGTCCTTCTACAAGCGCCACAAGCTGACTGGGAAGGTTGTTCTTGATCCTTTCATGGGAAGTGGGACAACACTCGGCGAAGCGACGAAACTGGGAGCAAAGGCCGTAGGGTGTGATATTAACCCGGTAAGCAGCTTTCTCGTTCGCCAAGCATTTACTCGAGTTTCAGAAGTCGAACTTCGGTCGGCTTTTGCACGACTTGAGCGTGATATTGCACCACAAATTCGTCACTACTATCAGACACGTGATCCGCAGACTGGCGAGTTGATACCTGTGCTGTACTTTTTTTGGGTCAAGACGTTGGTTACACCTGATGGCGAGACTGTGCCGTTACTTTCTCGTTATGTTTTCTCTCAAGATGCCTATCCAAAGAAGAAGCCCAAAGCCCAGATTGTCTGTCCGAACTGCTGGAACATAATTGAGGGGCTCTATGACATGACCGAACTTCCCTGTCCGCATTGTGCTCACCAGTTTAACCCGCAAGAAGGGCCAGCAGCGGGGCAATATGTAACCACAAAGGCTGGTAATCGTTACCGCATTAAAGAGCTTCTCCCCGCCGATGGAACTCCTCCTGCGCATCGTCTCTACGCAATGCTTGCGCTACGACCCAACGGTGAAAAGGTCTATCTCCCGGCGCGAGATGAAGATTTAGCGTTGTTTGCAGAGGCAGAGGCACGTCTAAAAACAGAGGCTTTGCCTTTGCCAACGCTGGCCGTTCGGCCCGGCAATAACACTGATCAGGCACGTGGTTACAACTACACCCATTGGCAAGATTTTTTCAATGGTAGGCAGTTACTCTCTCTTGGTCTGTTGTTAGCAGCGATCCTTAAGATAGAAGACGAGGCCATTCAAGAGCAGATGCTTTGCTTGTTCTCAAGTACCCTTGAATTCAACAACCTTTTTTGTAGTTATAAAGGGGAAGGAACTGGGGCTGTCAGACACATGTTTTCGAATCATATTCTCAAACCAGAGCGTGCGCCTCTCGAAAATTCGGTATGGGGAACAAGCAAGAGCAGCGGCACTTTTTGTACACTTTTCGAGTCACGTCTGATTCGTGCAAAGCGCTACCTTGATGAACCGTTTGAAGTTGATTTTGAGCGTGATTTAATGGGCCAAAGGGCTGGTTCGTGCAAGACAATGGCCAGCGACCCTATTCAAGTAAATCACGTTGAATCCTGGAATGACCTTATCGCGACCGACCGTGGTTTGTTGATTCTTAATGGAGATAGTTCCTGCCTTCCAATTCCTGATGCCTCAGTCGATGCTGTTGTCACTGATCCGCCGTACTTCGATTTTGTTCACTACAGTGAACTAAGCGATTTTTTCTTTGCCTGGTTGTCTCCTGTTCTCAAGTCGCGCTATCCGTGGTTCGCGAGGCCAGATTCTTCCGGTCAAGGAGAAGTTCAACATAAAGACCCAAGGGTTTTTGCCAGGCAGCTTGCCTCAGTATTGAAGGAGTGCTGTCGAGTCCTCAAAGATGACGGAGTGTTAGCGTTCAGTTTCCATCACTCTCGAGCTGAGGGTTGGGCGGCAATCCATGAGGCCATCAGTAGCTCGGGCCTGGCTATAGTCGCCGCTCATCCAGTTCATGCTGAGCTTCGGGCTGCAAGCCCAAAAACTGCGACGAAAGACCCAATCAGTCTTGATGCAATTCTTGTGTGCAAAAAAAGTTCAAAAGTTAATTTTACCAGTCTGGACAAGTGTTTCGTAATCCAGCAGTCTGAGGCTATCACAAGAAGACTTCAAGATGCAGGCATGTCTCTTTCGATAGCAGACCGTTTCGTTATTCTTGCTTCACAAGTGCTCATTCCTTTATCGAAGCAGAACATTGATTTCGATTCGGTGTGTAATCTGTTGCAGGAGATACATCATACATCCCAACAAATCGCTCCGGTGGACACGCAAAAAACGGCACAGCTCTCATTCCGACAGTTAGCCCTTAATTTTTTTTAAATCAATTCACCATGTCACAAGATGATCGAAGTTTATTAGAGGCCAAACGCAATATTACCCCTCGATTAGCTTTTACTCTATTGCCTATGCTATTGTGAACATACAACTATAAAATAGAAACATTAAAAAATTATAACTATTGGTTATTGTTTTTGACGTAATGAATCAATGCGCGATTTTTATTCTAAAGTTTAAGCAGACGGCAAGCTAGCGCTATCATTATGCCTAAATTCAGTGGCCGCCGTTGTTTATGCTGGTCGTTCCTAAGAAACTCCCACTGCTGACAGGGTTTGAGTGTTTTCCAGCAGGGTAAATCCCAGTGATTCTGCACGCCGTTTCAAGTTGCTGACCACTTTTTTCCGGTATTGCTCCTCATAATAGTTCGCTCCCTGATCCACATATTCCATGCCGTACCTCAGCGCATTGTAAAAAAGAGTAGCTCATTTTCTGGCCATCGCAGTCACAGCTTTTGCTTTTCCAATCCGAGCGGAAAGTCTCCGATAAGTTGCCCCAAGTGCAGTATCAGTTCTTCCAGTGACCACGGCAGCAAGTCTTAAAATCATTGCAGCTTTGCTTGAGGAACGTCGTGTTCTGGATGAGAGGATTTTACCTCCAGAGATTTTATTGCATGGCGAAAGGCACAGCCATGAGGTAAAGTGCTTCGATGTTGGCCATTTGGTCATATCGGTTCCACACTCTGCAACCAGTTTCAAGGCAACAGTGGAACCAATTCCATGAATCTGAGTCAGGTCTATGCCAATAAAGCTGAACAATGCTTGACGAACATCAAAGCTGGGAGTATTCTTCGAGGAGTCTTTACTCCTTGGTTTTGGAAGGTGCAACCAAATAAAAAATCACGTCACAAACAGCGGAATACTCAATATCCATGCGTACATTATCGTCTTATGCGCTCCGCAATAGAGGGCTATAGTCTCATTTGTGGGTTGCAATTCAAAAATACGCAGTTTAGTGCAAGTAAATCCATTTAATTATTTTTCGGATTAGAAAAAATGAACTTAAGACAACAATTGATCTCAATAGCTCTGGAATGGCAAAAGCGATTCGGAGTTGCTCCAGCTATAACTTCAGCCCTTTCCGAGTATGATGCTGCAATTCTGGTAGGTTGTCCAGAGGAAGAGTATTCCTATTATATGCAAGATAAAACAGCAGTTTCTAAGGGTGCCGATTTTATTCATGATGGTATTAAGTATCAGGTTAAGGCAAATCGTCCAAGTGGCAAGCCTGGTAGCCCAGTTACAAAGGTGGCAATGGCTAATAACTATGAATGGGACTATTTAATTTGGATTCATTACACAACAGACTATGAAGTGAAAGAGGCATGGCTCTGGAAGGTTGAAGATTACAGAAGAGACTTTGATTCTTTGTCACGGCTCTCACCCAAAGATATGCGGAAGGGAACGCGATTAAAATAACTTTGAACATGGGGATCCATCGGACCATCGTTTCTCAGACCGGTAATTTTTTCGCTAAATTTCACTGAAAACTATGTCTGAGTTGTTGATGTCAATCGTTACCGTAAACCCCTGAAACATCCTCTCTACCCAATAACCACAACCTCATCCCTCGGCCCGTCATCCGCCGGAGGAGCCTCACGCTTACCCCACCGTTCAGGATGCTTCCGCTCCAAAAACCACGCCGACGCAAACCAGCTCTTCACCGAAGCCGTCTCAATATTCTTCAGGTGAAACACCTCCGCCTTAGCCTCCGCCCGCTCAACCGCCAGATAAAGATCCCGATACCCCCCCGACCGCTCCCACTCACCCCGCTTCAGCCAGTTCAACAACGTCCGCTTGTCAATCCCCGCCAGCTTGCAAGCCGCCTCCTACATCACCGCCTACGTCACCGGCAAAAACCGCATCGGCAACATCCTCCGCGAAAAACTCGAAGCCGTTGGCATCGACGTCAACTACATCCTCTACGGCAAAAAAGGAGCCCCCCAGCTCCCACCACCGCCGCCCGACCCATCCCTGACCCTCATCCTCACGGAGTGCACCCAAAAAATCCAGCAGCTCCAGAACCAAGCGCTCGACATGAACAAACAACTCCTCGAACTCAACAAACTCCTCGACACCCTCAAAAAAAGAGTCGGCCAATAACCCGCCCCGGCATTCAGATTGTGCAGATAATCCGCCTACGTCAGCATCATCTGATGGCGATCATTTCTAAAGGATTTGCTATTACAGGCGCTCCGTTCAAAACAAGAAAAGCCCTGATTTTACAGGGCTCTTCGAACTATACGGGATAGTGCTGGACTATCCTCTGGCGGAGAGGGTGGGATTCGAACCCACGGTACACTTACGCGCACAACGGTTTTCGAGACCGTCCGATTCAACCACTCTCGCACCTCTCCAGGAGTTGATTTTGAGCCTTAAAATAAAAAAAGTCTCGGTATTTCCTTGAG
>CAIXCO010000308.1 GCA_903917955.1 uncultured Chlorobiaceae bacterium
GTGTTTGATTATTACGAACTGGCACATCCAAAAGAAGGGGTTGGCAGTGGGTTCAGGTACAACACCGTACCACACGTATCTCCAAAAATTCTCTCAACGGAAGACGCCTCATCACCGATTACTCTCTACGAGCAGCCAATCCCCGACAGTAAAAAGAGACGGGTGAGCGGCCCCTTTACGGTTGAGGCCGTCCCTGCGCCTTCAGTCAAGTCGGTTGATGAGCTGCTTGATGGTATCCCGCAGGTTGGTGACCTCTCCGTTGCCCGCTCTGGTGAAACGCTCCGCCAAGCCGAGTGGCGCGACGAGCTTTCACGCACCGGACTCCGTGGCAAAGGAGGGCAGCAGATCCATTTTGCCCGGCTGGAGCCGCTGCCCGGTTGCCACTATCTTCATGCTGATGGCGAAACCCGTCCCGGCACTGATGGTCTCATCCGTCAAGAGGGCACCTCTCATCAGCCTCAAAGAATCGTCGTCTCATTCGGCCCGGAACATGCGCCCCTTGAGCAGCGTCAGGTAGCACAGGCAATCGAAGAGGCACAAACCCTTGTGCCAAGGCCCAAGCTCATTCTTTTTGCCGCCTTCCAGTTCGATCCTGAAGCTGCCAGGGATATTGATGAAACCAACTGGCCGGGTGTGACCTTGCTCAAGGCACAGATGAATGCCGACCTGTTGACCGACGACCTGAAGAAAAAACGGGCCAGCAGTGAATCCTTCTGGCTCATTGGCCAACCGGATGTGTCGCTCCGCAAAATCCAGCGAGGAGAACATCAGGGGAAATGGGAGTTGGAGGTGTATGGCTTCGATTACTACAACACCAGAACCGGCGCCATTGAATCGGGCAGTGCCCGGCAGATTGCCGTCTGGCTGCTCGATACCGACTACGACGGGCGGAGCATTTTTCCGCGTCAGGTCTTTTTTCCGCAAGCTGGCGAAAACGACGGATGGGCAAGGCTGGCCAAAAATCTGAAAGCCGAGATTGACGAAGAGCTGATTGAGGCATACCGGGGCACCCTCTCACTGCCCTTTGAACTGGGCAACCACTCACGGGTAGCGGTAAAAATTGTCGATGACCGTGGCGTTGAATCGCTCAAGGTTATTGGGGTAACGTAAAGGAGTTTAGACGATGATAACAAACATGAGGCTCTCGAATTTCAGAGGCTTTGAGGAGGAGGTATCGGTCAGAATTCGACCGATCACCATCCTGATTGGTCGCAACAGCTCAGGAAAATCCTCACTGATCAAGTTTCTGCAAATGCTGCGCCAGACGCTGGAGTCGCAGCGTGATTGACCGGTTGATTATCAATACTCCCTACGTGGAGCCGGAACGTCACTGGCGTTATCAGCGTGAGTCGCGTTCGTTTGATTTGGTTGAGGGGCGTCGTCCTGCCGGGTATGTGGTCGCTTCGGGTGATTCAAAAGCTTTTGATGATCCCGGCATTTTTGTTGCAATTCCGCTGGTAAACCAGATTCGCCCGCGTGTCCGTGCCTGGCGTGAGGCGGGCTATCCGGGTGTATCGAGTATTACCAGCCGGTTGCTGGAGCATTGGCGTGATGCCGAAGAGTTTGAGTCGCGCCGTTTTTTCTTTTGCCAACTGGAAGCGATAGAGACGCTGATATGGCTGACCGAAGCACCTGCTGCCGAGCGCGTAGGGATTGAGGTTCCTGGTGATGGCGGGGCTTTTGTGCGCCAATGCTGCAAGATGGCGACCGGTTCCGGCAAGACCATTGTTATGGCGATGCTCATTGCCTGGCAGGTGCTGAACAAGGTGACCTACCCGCAGGATAGCCGCTTTACCAGGAATGTGCTGGTGATGGCACCGGGGTTGACGGTCAAGAGCCGTTTGGCGGTACTGGAACCGTCGGGAGAGGGCAACTATTATGAAGCGTTCAACATTGTGCCTTCGGCCATGTTCGATAAATTGCGGCAGGGAAAGGTGCTGGTGCGCAACTGGCACGCTCTGGCCTGGGAGAGCGAAGAGCAGATAAAGAAGCGGCGCAGCGTGGACAAGCGCGGCACGAAAAGTGACGAAGCCTACAGCCGCGAGGTGCTTGGTGAGATGGCCAACGCCCGCAACCTTCTGGTCATCAACGACGAGGCGCACCATGCCTGGCGTGTCAACCGGGAGTCGGAAGGCAAGTACCTCCGCAGCCGTGAGATGAAGGAGAGTGCCGAAGAGGCAACCGTCTGGATTGGCGGGCTCGACCGGCTGCACAGCTCCCGGGGTATTCTTGCCTGCTACGATTTTTCTGCTACACCATTCACTCCATCAGGCAAAAAGAGCAGCGAAGAGGCACTCTTCAGTTGGATTGTCAGCGACTTTGGCCTGAACGATGCCATCGAATCGGGGCTCGTCAAAACCCCCCGGGTGGTGGTTCGTGATGATGCCCGGCCTGATGCGGCAACCTACAAGTCACGCCTCTACCACATCTACAACGATCCGGAGGTCAAGGATGACCTGAACCGGAAGGCCGAGCCGGAAGAGCCACTGCCCGATCTGGTGCTGAACGCCTATTATCTGCTGGGCTACGACTGGCGGGAAACCTGGAAAGCCTGGAAAAAGGCGGGCCTCTCCACTCCGCCAGTGATGATAACCGTTTGCAACCGCACCGAAACAGCCGCACGGGTGAAGCACGCCTTCGACTCCCGCCGGATTCACATTGACGAGCTGTGTGATCCGGAGCGCATCCTCCACATTGATTCGAAGGTGCTGAGTGACGCTGAAGAGCGAGAGGAGCCGGTTTCGACGGCAGAGGTTGTTGACGCTGCCATTGAGGTCGATGACACTGAAGCGCCGGTAGAGCGCAAGCTGACCAAGGCAAAGCAGGCGGAGTTGTTGCGCAGGATGGTCGATACGGTCGGCAAGCCGGGGCAGCCGGGGGCGGGCATTCAGAAGGTCATCTCGGTTGGAATGCTCTCCGAGGGGTGGGATGCCCGTACCGTAACGCATATCATGGGCTTGCGTGCCTTCAGCAGCCAGTTGCTCTGTGAGCAGGTGGTGGGGCGCGGCCTTCGCCGGACCTCCTACGAGGTGGACTCGGTGACCGGGCTTTTTGATCCCGAGTATGTCAATATTTTCGGGGTGCCCTTCACCTTTTTGCCTCATGAGGGTGGCACCGATGGCCCTCAGCCTCCGCCCTCACCTAAAACCATCGTTGAGGCAGATCCCGCCAAGGTGGAGTACGAAATCCGCTGGCCAAACGTGGTGCGTCTTGAGCGTCTTTTTTACCCGATATTGAAGATCGACTGGAGCAAGGTCACGACGCTGGAACTCAATGCTGCCCAGGCGTTGCAGGTGGCTGAACTTGCCCCGGTGCTTGAAGGGAAACCGAACGTGAACTTTGTCAACCGCATTGAACTGGAGCAGTTGGCCCGCGAGTTCCGCCAGCAGCGCATTATCTTTGAAACAGCACGGGATGTTTTCGACCAGATGCGCCCATCGTGGAGGGGAGGCCGGGAGCTTTTGCTGGCGCAATTGGTGCGCATTGTCGAAGAGTTCATCCGCTCAGAGCATATTGCCATTTTTCCGCCCTTGTTCTATCAGGATGAGCTTCGTCGCCGGATCATCATCACACTCAACATGTCGCGGATAGTGCGGCACGTTTGGTATGCCGTGCGTCAGGAAAATACCGAAAAGCTCATGCCGGTCTTTGACCGCGATCACCCACTCCGTTCAACAACTGACATGCGCACCTGGTACACCGGCAAACCCTGCGAACGAACCAAAAAATCGCACATCAACGTCAGCGTTCACGATAGCACCTGGGAAGCAACCGATGCCTTTGTGCTCGACAACAGCGACCACGTTGCCGCCTGGGCCAAAAACGACCACCTCGGATTCGAGATTCTCTACATCTATCGCGGAGTCGTCCGAAAATACCGGCCAGATTTTCTGGTACGCCTTGCTGATGGCACCATGCTCATTCTTGAAACCAAGGGTCAGGAGACCGAGCAGGATAAAGTCAAACAGCGTTATCTGGAAGAGTGGGTGCAAGCCGTGAACACTCACGGAGGGTTTGGGCGCTGGCGTTGCGCGGTGGTGAAAGGTGTTGGGGAGGTAAGGGATGTGTTGATGGGAGTGGTGGACGATTCAGTGAGAGGCCATGCAATTCCTTTTTGATACGCATTCAGGAAATAAACGCAACGCTGGATTGCTTCAACGGAGGTTCGCCAGATGCTGCTTTTCTGAGAATAATAATTCTGATGTTGTTGTCGTCATGGCGTGATTTCCAGTGGTTTTGCTTGAGCGAGAGCAATTGAGAGAAAGGGATTGTCGGGGGCTCCAGGGTTTTTGACCATCAGATCAACAGGGAGGCTGAGCGTTTGTTCCAGACGGGTTTTGATGCGTGCACGGAGCAGCAAATTGACGCTCTCTTGTGGCTCAATGAGCAGGTCAATATCGCCACCATGACGAGTGTCGTCGAGTCGTGAGCCGTAGAGCCAGACGAGTGCACTCTCTCCCGCAAAGGCCCGGCAGGTTGTGACGATGGTGTTGATTTGCTCTGTTGTCAAGCGCATGGTGCGGCTGTTCTGTTGTGA
>CAIXCO010000309.1 GCA_903917955.1 uncultured Chlorobiaceae bacterium
GCACCAGTTACCACAATAACACCACTGGCATCAACAGGATTGATGGTGAAATTTGCACGAGGATACCTTGCAAGATAGCTCCCTCCACTGCTTCCAAGGGTCAGCTTGTCAGTGCCAAGGCCGCCATCCCAAGTGTAAATATTACCACTTCCCGGCTCACTGCCATTGAAAGTGGCTAACGTATAATTATCGGCAGTAGCGGTGCCTGTCCTGGTATAAGTCGCCATTATGAACTCTCCTCCTTTTTAAAATTGGTTTATAATCCCCTCGTGACAAGGCGCTTTCATGAAACAACTTTCGGCTGAAAAGATCTTTGCAAGACGATACAGCATAAGCAGCATTAAAAACTTCACAATAATAGCCTCTCAGCCCTTAAAGCATTCTTAATAGTCTCTTAAATTTTGCCTAAAAAAAACAAGCCACCCAATCCACTTACAAGGATTGAGTGGCTGATATGCCTGTTTTCAGCGCTGTACGAAGGTCAGAACTGCCGTGAAAAGCCAATCTGGTAAAACGAGGCACTGAAGGGTGCAAGTCCCGGGTCGCCACCACCGGTCATACTCCAACCTGCACGCTGCTCATAGTTCTCATATTTCACATCCACAAGCCACTCCTTTGCAATCCGCTTCGACACCTTGATGCCAAGCGTGAGAGCTCCATAGGCTGAGAGCCGCTGGTCCAAAGAGAGATATGATCCATCCCAAAAGAGTGACTCGGCGGCGGCAGGAGCCATTGTCGGATCAGTAAGGTCTACTGGCAGATAAAAATCGGCTGCTGTCTGAGAAGAGAACCGCACCGACGGAGTAACTGTCCAATCGTTTGGCAGCGACTGAAGATATTCAAGACCAAAGGTATGGGCTTTGATACCGAAGGAGTCGGTATAATAGCGGTACGAGAGATGACTCGTGCCATCAATGCCATCAAAATGGTGATTCCATCGGGTCATCACCGTCTTGCTCTCTCTCCTGTCAGGCCTCTGTTCATACTCTTTATACGGGTCATCGAAATAACCCCTGCCCTTCGAGTAGCCAAGGTTCACCTGCACAATATCCTGCTTGGTCAAAACCTGTGTAACACCCACCAAACCGGCGAGAGTTCTCTTCGCCTCGGTGCGACCACTATCCCTCCACTCCCCAATATTAGCCGCAATGGTGTCTGTAGTATAACTGCCACCAAAGGTAAAGGTTGTATTCTTGTCCTCTGTCGAAATGCTTGCCTGGGCCGAATAACCGCGTGAAATGTAATCGTTCTCTTCGGAATAACTGGTGCCAGCGGTCACACTTCCCTTCGACAGATAACGGGTAACACTCAGGTCGCCGGAATAACGCTGCTCTCTTATTTTTGATGCCCCAGTAGTCGCATCCGGTTCTGGTGGTTCAAAATAAGAGTGACGATGTGGTGAAGCTCCGGTGACAGAGTCGTAGGTATAAGAGGTGCTGATCGACCACTTGCCTGCGATGGGAGCCATGGCCGAAACCGTGTAGGCATTGATATCCATCCGCTCCTTATCGGGCTGGCTGTCTTCGTAATTAATGTATTTAAAAGCAACAATACCTTTTTCCGGTGCCGCTTCTGCATAGACGGCGTTCGAGAAGGGCAGTGCCATGGCTGCGGCAAAAAGGGCCGCGCCCAGGGCATGATTTTTTTTTATCGAAAGTGATTTCATAAGGGTATCATGAAAATGAAAATGAAAATTCAGGTTAATTGCAACCGCAGCCACCACCGCCTACCCCGGCACCACCGGATGCGGCCTCTTTGCTGCTGTAAATGTGTTCTGTATACTTGGTGTCGAGCGGATCACCCTCAAAGGTCATTTCAGGCTTTGCGAGGGTCTCTTTTTCCCACGGCTGAACCGCAGGCCCGATTGAGCAGCCAGACAATCCAAGCATCAGCAACAGAAGAGCGTAACCAGATGTCAGCAATACAGTTTTTTTCATTTTTTTGCCTCCAGTGCAGCGTTGATCTGTTTTTCAAGTTCTTCACGATCAGCCTCTTTAAACCCTAAATGCTGAAAGATAATTTTGCCATCCCGTCCCACAAGAAAACTGGTCGGCATACCCTTGACACCATAACTTTTTGGTGTCAACCCTTTTGCATCAAAAGCGACGGTAAAGTGTGCCGGAGTCTGCGCCAGAAATTTTTTGGCATCCTCGGTTTTGCTATCAAGATTGACCCCGATGATTTTTAGCCCCTTCGCCCTGTATTTGTCCTGCATGGAGTTCATCCAGCCGAACGACTGCTTGCAGGGGCCGCACCATGATGCCCAGAAATCAACATAGACAACCGATCCCGCCGTGCTCGAAAGCTCCACCATGCCCTGCGTTCCCGGCAAGCTGAAATCGGGCGCCTTGCTCCCGACCTCAAGCGCGTAGGAGGTGCCATTGCAACTCAGACACAACAGGGAGGCAAA
>CAIXCO010000310.1 GCA_903917955.1 uncultured Chlorobiaceae bacterium
TATCAAACTGCACACCATTGTTGAGCGTGCCGACCCTCAGTGGCTGGGGAAAAAAGGCATGATTACCGATCTCTTCAACGATATCACCATTGCTACCGCAACCACATACGCCATCGTCTGCGGCCCGCCGGTGATGTTCAAGATTGTCTGCAGTTGGCTCGACCGGCTCGGCATACCGATGAACCGCATGTTTGTTTCACTGGAACGACGGATGCACTGTGGCATGGGCAAATGCTGCCGCTGCATGGTTGGTTCCACCTTTACCTGTATTGACGGCCCGGTCTTCGATTACTGGAGCGTCATGAATCTCAAGGAGGCCATTTAGAATGGGAGAAAAGATGACGCGACAGGGAGTTCCCTTTGAACGGCTGAAAATAGCCTCGTTCGACTTTACCTGCTGCGAAGGGTGCCAGTTGCAACTAACTAACCGCGAGTCATCACTTCCCGACTTTCTCGGGCTGCTTGATGTGCGCAATTTCAGGGAGATCTCCTCCGAGCGGCACGACGATTATGATATTGCGCTTATTGAGGGAAGCATCAGCCGTCAGGATGAGGTGGAGCGACTGCTGAAGATACGGAAGCAGGCAAAAATCCTTGTGGCATTCGGCACCTGCGCCTGCTTCGGCGGGGTCAACAGCCTCAAAAACCGCCATCCTGTCGAGGAGCTAATTGATGAAGTCTATCCCGGTATGATAATCGAAACCCTGCCAGTGCGCAAAATCAGTGATCTGGTAAAGGTTGACCTCTCCATTCCCGGATGCCCGGTTGACAAGGGTGAGATAGAGCGCATCATGGTAAATCTTGTCACCGGCTCGCTGGTGACGCTCCCGAAATACCCTGTCTGCATTGAATGCAAGGCACAGCTCACCACCTGCATGTTCGAGCTTGGCGAAATCTGCCTCGGGCCCCTCACCCGTGCCGGATGCAATGCCATCTGCACCAGCGGAAACACGCCCTGCCTTGGGTGCCGTGGCCCGGCAGAGGAGATCAACATGACGGCCTTTTTTGAATTGGTCAAAGAGCGGGGACTCAGCCTCGACGACCTGCATGAAAAGCTGGCCTTTTATAACGCCTTTGAACCATTTTCAAGCCATGAAGCGTGACTATGCCATTGATATCCGTCACCTTTCACGAGTGGAAGGACACGCCAATATTAAAATTACCGTCAGGGAGGGTCAGCTTGTGGAAGCGCAATGGGCAATTGTTGAAACGCCCCGCTTCTTTGAGGTGATGCTCAAGGGGATGAGCGCCGAACGGGTGCCCTTTCTTACATCAAGAATTTGCGGCATCTGCTCCATCAGCCACGCCCTTGCGAGCATCAGGGCGCTTGAACGGGCCATGGAGATTACGCCACCGCTGGCCGCAGAAAAAACAAGGCTGCTGGCCATGCAGGGCGAAACCCTTCAAAGCCATGCCCTGCACCTCTTTTTTCTCATCGCCCCCGATTTTATAGGCACTTCCAGTGTTTTACCACTTATGCAATCCCATCCCGATCTGGTCAGGGCGGCTTTACAGCTCAAGGAGCTTGGCAACGAAATCAGCAGCATCACCGCCGGGCGCTGCACCCATCCGGTCAGCCTTGTGGTTGGAGGAGTCAGCAAGGCCCCCGACAAGCAGAGGCTCCTGCAACTGCGCACCATGATTCAAGCGCGAAAACCGGCACTCGATAATGCCTGCTCTTTTTTCA
>CAIXCO010000311.1 GCA_903917955.1 uncultured Chlorobiaceae bacterium
CAGCAGGAAATTGATATCCTCGATCAAATGCTGAACAAATATAAAACCCAGAAACGCGGATTGATGCAGAAGTTGCTCACTGGCGAATGGCGCGTAAAACCGGAAATCGTTAACCAATACATCGAGTCATAATTATGGCAAAAGGGAAAAATCAGCACGTGGTTCCTCATTCTGATGGATGGGCAGTTAAAGGTGCTGGCAACAGCAAGGCTACGTGAGTAACCCCAACACAAGCCGAAGCGATACAGGTTGCACAAACTATCGCAAGAAACCAGAACTCGGAGACCAAAATTCACGGAGTGAACGGCCAGATCAGGGCTGGTAACAGCTATGGAAACGATCAATGCCCACCGAGGGATAAAAAATAGACGTAAAGATTATGGCAAAAAAACTGGTGAACATGGCTATTGCCTATGATTTCGATGGTACGTTAGCTCCAGGAAACATGCAGGAGTATGATTTTATTCCAAAACTTCGCATGAAATCAAAGGGTTTCTGGGATGAGGTATCCAGCCATGCTCGGGAACAGAATGCTGATCAGATTCTGGCTTATATGCATCTGATGCTGAAAAAAGCTGAAAGTGCAGCGGTTCAGGTAAGGAAGAGTGATTTTCACAAATACGGTGAGCAGATAAAACTGTTTCCCGGAGTGACCGAATGGTTTAAACGTATCAATGAGTATGGCCGACTGAAGAACATACGAGTAGAGCATTACATCGTGTCGTCAGGTCTTAGGGAGATGGTTGAGGGGACGTCAATAGTCAAAGAGTTTCAGGCTATTTATGCATCCGGATTCATGTATGACCATCATGGAGTTGCGTGTTGGCCAGCTCTTGCTATCAATTACACAACGAAAACCCAGTACCTTTTCCGGATCAACAAGGGCAGCCTGGATGTTTACGATAACAGTGTCATAAACACGTATGTTCTGCCCGAAGAACGGCCAGTGCCCTTTGAAAATATGATTTTCATTGGTGACGGCGAGACCGATATTCCCTGCATGAGGCTTGTAAAGGATCAGGGAGGACACTCGATTTCCGTGTATAATTCAAATAAAAACGGAGCTAAAAAAGTTGCCGAGCAATTGCTTTATGACAAAAGGGTGACGCTCATTGCTCCTGCTGATTACCGTGAAGGCAAGACAATCGATCTGGCGGTGAAGGCGATGGTTGACAAGGTTGAAGCCCGATCGAAGATTTTTGGATTGATATAAATACACGATTCTTATGCCTGATTTCAATATACTCGACAAGCTCAAACAAAGGCTTGACTCCTACCGGCCGCTGCCGCCGGAGATTGTCGCCAATCTTCACGAAGATCTGGTTCTGCGCTGGACGTACAACTCGAATGCCATCGAAGGCAATACCCTGACGCTCAAGGAGACGAAAGTTGCCCTTGAGGGAATAACTGTTGGTGGTAAAACCATCCGTGAGCATTTTGAGGCGATCAATCACCGGGAAGCTATCTATTATGTTGAAGCGATGGTTCAACAGCATGAGCCGCTCACGGAATGGAAGATCAAGTCGATCCATCAGTTGATCCTGAAGAATATCGATGATGCTCATGCTGGCGTGTACCGGAAAACCAATGTGATCATTGCCGGTGCCGATCACGTCCCGCCAGACGCCCTGCATGTTGAAAGTGAAATGCAAGGTTTCATTAACTGGAATAAAGAACAAGCGCCTTCGCTTCATCCGGTTGAACGAGCGGCAAGAATTCATGCCGATTTTGTGAAAATCCATCCCTTCACTGACGGCAATGGCCGAACATCTCGCATCCTGATGAACCTTGAACTGATGAAGTACGGCTATCCGCCAGTGGTTCTTCCGGTAGAAAAGCGACTGGAGTACTACGAGGCTATGGATGCCGCTCATACTAAACAGGATTACGAGCCATTTCTGGCTCTGATCGCCGAGGTTGTCGAGGCTGGATTCAAACCTTACTGGCTCGCTTTGGGAGTACATCAATGACCAACTCCGACCTACTCATCTACCAGGCCCCGGATGGTAGAATACAAATAGATGTACGGCTTGAAGATGAAACGGTCTGGCTGACGCAGGATCACATGGCGCAGCTCTTCGGGAAGGCAAAGTCTACGATTAACGAACATATCAAGAATATTTTTGCTGAAGGTGAGTTGGTTGAACGCCTGGTCATCAAGAAATTCGGAATTTCCGAATTTCAGCAAAAAGCTCCGTATTTCTACAATCTCGACGTCATTATATCAGTCGGTTACCGTGTCAAATCGCAGCAGGGCACGCGGTTCCGGATATGGGCGACGCAGCGGCTCAAGGAGTATATCGTAAAAG
>CAIXCO010000312.1 GCA_903917955.1 uncultured Chlorobiaceae bacterium
CTCAAATTCATCTGTTTTGACGTGTATCATGAAATATTCGGAAGCAAAGCAGGGACGGGTTTTTGTGATCAGACTCGAAGATGGCGAAATAGTCCACGAGATCATTGAGCAGTTCGTCAAAGATCATGACATCCAGCGGGCTGCTCTTTTTGCCGTCGGCGGGGCTGACAAGGGAAGTGTGCTTGTTACAGGGCCAAAAGAGAGCCGGTCAAATCCGGTACACCCTATGACCCATGAGCTTTATGATGCGCACGAAATCACCGGTGCAGGCACCCTTTTTCCTGATGACAATGGGAATCCGATACTCCACATGCACATAGCCTGTGGCAGAGAGGAAAACACAGTCACCGGCTGCATTCGTAATGGTGTAAAGGTATGGCAAGTGATGGAAATCATCTTGACAGAATTGCTTGATAACCAGGCAACGCGTCAGTATGATTCCAACACCGGCTTTAAACTGCTTGAACCCTGAAAAAAGGCTGTTTTTTCAACCTACACCAGGGAACTTCCCGAAAACAGGGGTCGATGGCTATCGACCCCTACAAGATTATCGCCCGTTACGAGGTTTTTCTGACCACCCTCTCGACGCACTCTTTGCAGCAGGTTTTGGTCCCGGATGACCGGAGTTCCCTCTCCCCTGCTGTTTTGGCGCTTTGACCGGGTTATGATCCATCAACGGGAAGGAGTGATCGTCGATGACCGGGATTTTTTTGGCTATCAGTTTTTCAATATCGCGCAGGTACTCCTTCTCCTCGGCATCACAAAACGAAAGTGCCGTTCCCTTTGCACCAGCCCTGCCCGTTCGCCCAATCCGGTGAACGTAGGTTTCGGCAATATTGGGCATTTCAAAATTGATCACATACTCTAGATCGTCAACATCAATACCCCTTGCGGCAATATCGGTCGCCACTAGAACACGCGTCGTCTGTGCCTTGAAATTGAGCAGCGCCCGCTGACGAGCATTTTGTGCCTTGTTGCCATGAATCGCCTCTGCCTTGATACTGTGCCTCTCGAGTACTTTCACAACCTTGTCGGCTCCATGCTTTGTGCGAGTAAAAACCAGCGCCGTCTTGATCTTCTTATCCTCTAAAATATTTACCAGCAAGCTGTTTTTATTTCCTTTGTCAACAAAATAGATCGATTGATTGATAATCTCTACGGTTGACGAAACCGGCGTGACCGAAACCTTCGAAGGGTTATGCAGAATGGTAGCAGCAAGCCTGACAATTTCAGCAGGCATGGTGGCAGAGAAAAAAAGTGACTGCTTCTGTTTCGGAAGCACGGTCAATAATTTTCTGATATCATGAATAAAACCCATATCGAGCATACGGTCAGCTTCATCAAGCACCAGTATTTCGACATGCCGCAAGCTCAAAAAGCCCTGGTTCAAAAGGTCGAGCAGCCGGCCCGGTGTGGCAATAACGATGTCAACACCGCGAATCAATGCAGCGGTTTGCGGGTTCTGGTTGACACCACCAAAAATAACCGTATTGGTCAGCCCGGTATGCCGTCCGTAAGCGTTAAAACTCTCGCCGATCTGAATAGCCAGCTCGCGCGTCGGGGTGACAATCAGGCTTCTGATTTTGCGTTTCTTGTCATACACCTTGTTTTCACTCAGAAGTTGCAGGATAGGAATGGCAAACGCAGCCGTCTTGCCGGTTCCCGTCTGCGCACAACCGAGCAGATCAGTGCCCTGTAAAATAATCGGTATCGCTTCTGCCTGAATGGGAGTTGGTGTGCTATAACCCTCTTCCTGCAATGCTTGTAAAATTGGCTCAATGATGTTGAGTGACTGAAATTCCATAGGGTATATAATTGTTGAACTGTTCGTTATGAGATAAAACGACTATGCGTGAAATGCGCGGCACGTCAAGCACGCTCGCCCTGGAACACCACAGCTTACACTCTCCCTGTTGCAAAAAGGGTGAGGGCCGGGTATATCTGCAAAATGCGGGGATGTTATGAGTTGTTAGCCGTAAAAAGCGCTTTGTCGGGCGGAATGAATCGCTAACTGTACCACAAAATCAGATCAAGGCAATATAACGATTCCATGTAGATTATAGCATTTACCTATACAACTGGTACAAAAAGATTCACGACTGAACGAAAACCCATGTTCATACTTGCGGGATCTGTGCGGACAGCTTTTCTTTCATACCCTTTTCACCTATTTTCCGTTACAAAAAAACTTTTAGGAGCTTCCTGAACCATGACAATGAGCTTTCTGTACAATACCGACTGGTGGATAAGCGCCGCGACCGCTCTGGCCGCAACCTCAATTCCTGCTTTTTTGAAACCAGTGAGGGTCGTTCACCTGCTGCTGGCTACTGCACTATGGATGGCAGCAATTCTACGGATAGTCCTGATAGAGGGAGCCCTTGCAGCCGTTACAGGAGGCGGAGTGTCGCTGCTCTGGGGCTTACTGCTGATGCTCCTCTCACTCCTCTTTTCCGGGCTGCGGCAAATGGCAAACCAACGCTACAGTTGAGCAGAGACCCACTGCGGCACATACTTCCAGGCACTTTTCATCTCC
>CAIXCO010000313.1 GCA_903917955.1 uncultured Chlorobiaceae bacterium
GTGACCCAGATGGCCGCCGCTTCAGGTGCGCTGACCTGGATGATTATTGAAATGGTTCAGCATGGCAAGGCAACCAGCCTTGGTGTAGCATCGGGGATTCTTGCCGGTCTTGTAGCCATCACTCCTGCTGCGGGCGTTGTTCAGCCTTCAGGTGCATTTGCTCTCGGCGCATTGGCCGCCATTTTCTGCTACAGCGCAATTCTTATCAAAAGCAAGCTTGGTTATGATGACAGTCTTGATGCCTTTGGAGTTCATGGTGTAGGCGGTATTGTCGGCGCTCTTGCTCTTGTCTTTTTCATTCGTCCGGCATGGATGGTTGATGCTGCGGCTAAAGTTGGAGGGAGTTGGACACTTTGGCAGCAATTGGGTGTTCAGGCTACGGCGGTCGGAGTTACCATTGTTTATTCTGCAGTCGTCTCGTTTATTTTGCTGTTTCTGGTTGAAAAAACCATTGGTTTGCGTATCAACGAAGATGATGAAATGTCCGGCCTCGATCACAGCATGCATGGTGAGCATGGATATGGTCTTATCAACCTTAACTAACACGTCGCAATGAAACTGATAACAGCAATCATTCAGCCGGACAGGCTTGATCATGTGCGTGAGGCACTGATTCAGGCCGATATTACAAGAATTACCGTCAGCCGCGTAACCGGTCATGGCCGTCAGGAGGATATTGAACTTTACAGGGGGCAGAAAATAGCGCCTAACCTGATTCCGAAAATCAGGCTCGACATTGCTGTCAATAATGAGTTTGTTGATATTACTGTCGATACCATCATTGATGCTGCCAGTCATAGTGGTGGCGAAATCGGTGACGGGAAGATTTTTATCACCGCGCTTGAGGAGTGTATCCGCATAAGAACAAGGGAACGCGGCGGAAAGGCGATATAACAAACCATCTCCATTGTCCTCAAAAAGGCAGTCCCATTTTTGTTGGGTCTGCCTTTTTTTTGGGTCAGAGCGCAGCAGCAGCGGGTGGCAACTCCCTCCACCCGGGATAATAGGTGTTCAACCAGGCGGTGGCATTCACATCCCCAAGCCGTGCGGCTTCACGAAAATCTTCCATGCGGCCAAAAAGATCACCGGTTTTACTTTTTGCGATGGCTCGATGAAAAAAGGCGGCAGCCATTCTGTTGTCGAGCGCGATTGCCTCTGAAAAATCGGGAATGGCTCCAGCAAAATCTCCCGTCATGTTTTTTACGATGCCCCGGTTATAGTAGCCAGTACACTTGAACGAGGGTTCGCCGTACGTTATGACCATTGAGAAGTCGTTGATGGCTTGAGGATATTTTTTCAACTGCTGCTGTGCGATGCCCCTCATCTGGTAAGCCATGGCAAATGTCGCGTCGTTTTCGATGGCTTTTGAATACGATTTTACAGCGCCAGCCAAGTCACCCTGCAGGTGCTTTTCAAACGCCTGATTAAAAGAGGTGTTGGCTGATTCCGCCAAGGCCATGCTGCCAATGAGCAGAAGGGTGGCGGTGAAAACTGTGATATAACAATAAATCCTTCTCATATATGATACTGCCAGTGTATAAAAAATAAAACAGAAGCATGACATCCTCATTGCCACGCTCTAAATACTAATAGTTTTCGTGAATTTGAAGTTCCTTTTTTGATGCGTTGAACCGTTAGGGTATCTCTTTCCTTTCTTTGCATCTTTTCGTCTGCTTTTTCTATCTTGTTTCAGTTACTCTTGTCAACTCAGTTTCCCGGTAATGTTCAGGATCAGCCTTGAAGAATTTGAAGGGCCGCTTGATTTGCTCCTGTTTTTTATCAGGCGCGATGAACTTGATATTCATAATATTCCCATCTCGAAAATTACTTCCGATTTTATCGGTTATATCCGGGATGCGGGAAGCCTGAATCTTGACGTTGCATCTGAATTTATTTATATGGCCTCCCTGCTGATGAGCATCAAGGCGAAAATGCTGCTTCCGCACACGGCAGAGGAGAGTCTTGCAACTGATGAGTTTGATCCGAGAGCTGATCTTGTGGGGCGGCTGCTTGAGTATAAACGGATCAAGGAGGGTGCCGAAACCCTCAATGAGTGTGCAGAGTTACGGGCAAAGCTCTTTCCAAGAGGCTTTTTTGAGACAATGGAACCAGAGGTGCTTGATGAACTGGATGAGCCCGCCAAGCGCCCAACGCTCTATCATCTCATGCTCGCCTATAAATCGGTGCTCGAGCGTATGCCCATTCCCATGACGCGCCATACAATGGATGCTCCGGTGACGGTGGAGGAGCAGACGCTTTTGATTCTGTCGAAACTTCAGAACCGGGTGCAACTCTCCTTTGTTTCTATCCTTGAAGGCGTCACGGAACGCATTATTCTTGTGGTGACCTTTCTTGCGGTGCTTGAACTCTGCAAAAATGGCAAAATTGTTGTGCTTGTGAAGGATGGCCATGACGATTTCTGGATAGCCCGGAGAGTCGGGTTTTATCCCTGATACTTTAACTTTTAATCGTACCTCTCATGCCTGAAATTACTCCATTTAAAGGGACGCTCTATAGTCCCGAACTGTTGAAAAATGGTTCAGCTCTCATTTGTCCTCCTTATGATGTCATTTCTCCAGCCTTTCAGCAGCAGCTCTACGGCAGCTCACCCTTCAATGCAATACGCCTTGAGCTTCCCTTGGAGGCAGATCCCTATAGCGCGGCAGCCGAGCGTCTTGCTGAGTGGCTGCAGAATGGTGACCTTTTGAGCGACCCTGTTCCTGCCATTTACCCCTATTTCCAGATTTTTGAGGATACCGAGGGAGTTTCGCATACCCGGTGCGGATTTTTTGCCGCCATGCGTCTGCACGATTTTTCGGAAAAAAAGGTACTGCCTCACGAAAAAACCCTTTCAGGACCAAAGGCTGACCGCCTCAACCTTTTCAGAAAAACCAAAACCAACATCAGCGGCATTTTTGGCCTCTATGCTGATGCAACAAAAGTCGCTGATCGTTTGATGAAAGGCTTTGCCGAGAGCCATGAGCCGATTGTTGACGCTCTCTTTCAGGGAGTGAGCAACCGGATGTGGAGGATAACAGAGCCTGAACTTGTCGGGCAGTTCCAGCAGTCGCTGCAGGAGCGTGCCGTCTATATTGCTGACGGTCATCACCGTTATGATACCGGCGTCAACTATCGCAATGAGCGTGCGGCAGCAAACCCCTCCCATACCGGCAATGAACCATATAACTTTATTTTGACCTATCTGGCCAATATTCATGACGAGGGGCTGCTTATTTTTCCGATCCACCGTCTCGTGCACAGCCTTGAAGGGTTCGATGTCGCTCTGTTGCAGTCGCGGCTTGAGGAGTTTTTTACCGTGACGGAGTTGCCAAACAGGGCTGGCCTCAAGGCCTTTCTTGATGGTGAAGCCTCAAACTATGCATACGGAGTGGTTGCTCCCGGTATGATTCTCGGCATAAGCCTTAAAACCGATCCAAAACCCCTCCTTGACGCAGCTCGTCCAGAGGCCCTGCAGCGCCTTGGTCTGGTGCTTCTGCATGATCTTGTACTTGCCCGTATCCTCGGCATTTCACAGGAGGCGATGGCAAAACAGAGCAATCTGCTCTACGTTCATGATGATCGTGAAGTTTTTGAGGCGGTCGATTCAGGCAAGGTGCAGGTTGGATTTGTGGTCAAGCCGACGACCGTTGA
>CAIXCO010000314.1 GCA_903917955.1 uncultured Chlorobiaceae bacterium
CCAGCATAAAAGGCGTTGGGTATACTCCGCACCAGGCTTTCAGCCACATTCATGCAACTGCGAGGCTCTCCGGGCAAAGCATCCGACGGGGTAATCACCAGTTCCGCACCGAGAGCGCGGAGCATATCCTGCTTCTCGCGCGATATTTTATCGGGAGCGGCCAGCAGCAGCTTGTAGCCACGGCTCACACCAGCCATGGCAAGGGCAATTCCGCTGTCGCCAAAGGTCCAGTCCACAAGGGTCATACCAGGATGAATCAACTTGCGCTCTTCTGCATCCTTGACAATAGCACAAGCCACCCGGTAGTAGTGCGACCAAGCCGGATTCATGTACTCAAGTTTGGCCATGACCCTGGGCCTTATCTGACGGGCCATCTGTTGGACAGGTACCATAGGCGTTTCTGCAGCAAGCCCGAAAATATCGTGGTTCGACATGGTAGCAACTGAGAGGTGAGTTAAAATGACAAGCGCAATGCACCGGTAACGCTGAAGATAAAATATACAAGGAATAAGCGCCTTTCCTGTTTGAAAATCATAGACAAAATATGTTTTTTTACAGGAAGTTCCACCAGGCCATACAGTGAACAAAAGAGCAAAAGAGTTTTACAGTTGCACGGTAACAGCATAAAAGGTCCGCCAAGTTATGGATGAAAACAACAGGGAGTTGACAACTGGAGAAATTCCACCTGAAAACATGACAGAAGCGCTTGTCTCGCTCGAAAACCTTGCCTGGAATGCTCGCCTGATCGCTCGAAGAGTTGGTGAAGGCAGGCGAATTATGGGTATCGTCAAAGCCAACGCTTACGGCCACAACGTCCACAAGGTCGCTGAAACGCTTGAACAGTTGGGCATCAGCGATTTCGGCGTGGCCAACATCCATGAAGCCATTGAGCTGAAAAGTGGCGGTGCGCTGAAAAAGCGAGCCTCAATTCTCGCCTTCTCTTCGCCGCTACCCTCTCAAATCCCGTTTTTTCTGCACCACGGTATTGAAATGACCCTCTGCGACAGCCAGACACTCCACGCAGCAGAGGAAATTGCCGCCGCAGCGAACAAAACGCTTTCCGTACAGCTCAAGGTCGATACCGGCATGGGGCGTCTCGGCGTCAACCCGTCCGTTGCCATGGAACTCTTGCGGCAAATCGACAGCTCCCCTCACCTCAAGCTGACAGGAATCTACACCCACTTTGCCGACAGCGCAACCGCCCAAGGGTTTACCCAAGAGCAACTCAACGCATTTACAACGCTCACTGCGGAATATGAACATGCTTCATCCAGAACCGTGTGCAAACACGCAGCCAACAGCGGCGCCATTATGACGTCACCTCACTCCTGGCTCGACATGGTGCGCCCCGGCATTTTGCTCTACGGGTACCATCCTGCAAAAAATACCCCATGCCGCCTCGACGTCAAACCGGTCATGCAATTTGAGGCAAAAGTGATTTTTATCAAAACCGTCCCTGCTGGAACCACCATCAGCTATAACCGAACCTGGATTGCTCCGGAGGCGTGCTCCATCGCCACCATAGCCGCAGGCTACGCAGATGGTTACGCAAGAGCGCTCTCAGGCCGCGCCACCGTCATGATCAACGGCAACGTCTATCCGCAGGTCGGTATCGTCACAATGGATCAGATCATGGTTAACCTCGGCACCGCGCACAATGTCAAAACCGGCGACAAAGCTGTTCTCTTTGGCTGGGAAGGCGTCGGGGCGGAGTGCCTGGCCGACCTGGCTGGCACCATCGGCTATGAAACACTCTGTTCGGTCTCTTCAAGGGTTAAACGCATCTTTTTATGAACCCCCTCGAAAAACTATCGCAGAAACTTAGCCTCACCAAGGCTGAAATTACTCTGGTCTCTGCACTTCTGGCCTTTTTGCTTGTGGGTGGCATCCTTGTCACTCTCCGTTCGTCAGAGGAGGTTGATCTTCTTGTCAAAAAAGCAGAAAGTGCCCGATACCGAGAAGCGGAGGTCGACAGCCTTATCGCCCTTGCCACCGTACAGCAAACAACCGTCAAGGAGGATGTTTTGCAAGACGCTGAGGCCGAAGGAGAGGAACCTGCTGCTGAAAAAAAGGCGGAGCACCGCTCATCAGGAAAAAAAGTCTTTAACGGCACACTCTCGTTCAACAAGGCAAGCAGCCAGCAGTTACAGAAAATTCCGGGCGTAGGGCCAGTCATGGCCGAACGGCTGGTTACTTTCAGAACATCAAAAGGGGGAAAAGTGATGCAATTCCAGGATCTTCTTGACGTCAAGGGAATCGGCAAAAAAAAACTTGAATCTCTCAAAAAATATTTCATACTCGAATAATGAGCACAAGTTTGATTGCCTGCGCCATCGACCAGAGAGAGAGCGCCATCGTGCGCATGACAAAATCCGCTGGCAACACCTACACTCTGGACGGATGCGAAACCCTGCCCTTCGGCCTTGAAGAGCTTGCTTCCGCCAAAGGGAGCCGACTGCTGAACAAGCTCGACAACCACCTCAACGAGTGGCCCAATGAAGAGCTGGCGCTCTGCATCGCACCAAAAAGCTATCTCCCTCTTCCCGTCTCTTTTCCCGCCAACGCAAGCACGGAGAGGTGCCGGGAGTACTGCCAGATTGAAGCACAATACTTTTTAAGCCAACCCCAGGAGTACGATTGCGACTGCGCAGCCTATGGCATGAGCCTGAAGAAGGCGCATGAAAAAAAGATGCTGCTCTTCTATCCCGCCGCAGCCAGCCGAAGAGTTTCAGAACATTTTGCGGCCTCACGCCGACTCATTTTCAGCGGCACTCCGCAGTTGCCTCTTCTTCACCTCTCCAGGTTTTGTGCCGGGAGGCAGGTGATCCTTGAAATTGAAAACAACTATCTCCTCCTGACGGAATCAAAAGAGGGGCGGATACAACAGTTTTCATGCAGGGAAGTAAAAAACCGGAAGGAGAGCGAATACTTCACCATCAAGGAGCTTGTCGAAAACCCGCTCTTCCGCGAAACGGAAGTACAACTGACCGGCACACTTGCCGACAAGGCGATGACAAGACTTATCAAAAAAGAAAGCGCGATGACGCTGAAACCGCTCAGCCTCCCTCCATCACTCTCCATCAATAACCCTTCGAAATTTTCCATCTCCTCTGCGGTTGCAGTCAAAGCCGTCAGCACAGCACTGATGGCTCTCTACGAACAAAAGAGATTTACGCTCTTTTCTGATTAACAATCACCTCCGCAATCTGCACCGCGTTGGTGGCCGCGCCTTTGCGCAGGTTGTCGGCAACAATCCACATGTTCAACGTCTGGGGATGCCAGTAGTCACGGCGGATTCTGCCTACAAAAACTTCGTCGCGCTCGTAGGAGGTGAGCGGCATGGGGTAGATGCGTGCAGAAGGGTCGTCCTGCAGGATGATGCCCGGCGACGTGCGAAGAAGCTCGCGCACCTCGTCAATATCAAATTCGCGCTCAAGCTCGATGTTGAGCGACTCTCCGTGGCCGCCGTAGACTGGAATGCGCACCGTAGTGGGAGAGATGCTCATGCTCTTGTCGCCCATGATCTTGCGGGTCTCGTTGACCATCTTCATCTCCTCCTTGGTGTAGCCGTTATCGGTGAAAGCATCAATCTGCGGCACGGCGTTGAAGGCGATCTGGTGAAAATGGGTGAACTGCTCCTGGCTCTCTCCCGCCAACTCGCTTTCAAGGGCATCGCGTCCAATTTTTCCTTTACCGGTCACCGACTGGTAGGTCGAAACCACCACCCTTTTGACGCCAAAGCGGTCGTGCAGCGGCTTGAGCACCACCACCATCTGAATGGTTGAGCAGTTGGGGTTGGCAATAATCGGTTCGGGGCGACCGTCAGCCCTGAAAATGGCTTCAGGGTTAACCTCCGGCACAACAAGGGGCACATCGGGCTCCATGCGGAATGCCGATGAGTTGTCGATAACAACCGCACCTTCAGCCGCCGCAACCACGGCCCACTCTTTACTCGCAGTTGCGCCTGCGGAAAAAAGGGCGATATCGACATCACGGAAAGCCTCTTCTGAGGGTTCGCGAATGATGAACTCCTTGCCCCTGAAGGTCACCGTCTGACCGGCACTTCTTGACGAAGCAAGCGGCACAAAGTCGGTTGCGGGAAAATTTCTCTCTTCAAGAACCTTGATCATCGTGCGACCGACCAGACCGGTTGCACCAAGTACCGCCACACGGCAACGGGAATCCTGACTACTCATAACTTATTATATATTATTGGCTTGATAATTTAACGACAATCTATCGGAATGGTCATTGAGGCACTCTGTACACTCAAGAATCTTCCCCTCCCTTGCATATCCTTCGCACTCCTCACGGTAGTCAAGAAGAATCTCGACCACCTGCTCCCACCCATCCTCGCGTACCAGCTTGTTGCGTGCCCGCGACACCATCGGGAGCGCTTTCAGGTAAGTGGCATAGTGGCGGCGCATCTCAAGCACCCCATACTTTTCACCCTTGAACTGCACGGAGAGCTTCAAGTGCTCAATGGCAACCTCAATTCGTGCACGAAAATCGGGCGGTGGCACCAGCTTGCCGGTTTTCAGCAACTCTTTGGCCGCCTCAAAAATAAAGGGGTTACCGATGGAACCCCGGCCAATCATCACGCCATCCGCACCCGTTTCGGCAAACATGGCCAGAGCATCTTCGGGTGACCAGATATCGCCATTGGCAATCAGCGGTATGTGCGACTGCTCTTTGGCCTGACGGATCCAGTTCCAGTCCGCCTTTCCCTTGTACATCTGGCTGCGTGTACGACCATGCAGCGCAAGGGCCTGAATGCCCGCATCTTCAAGCCGGGGCAGAATATCGAGAATGTTAATCGACTCCATGTCCCAACCAATCCTTGTTTTGGCCGTCACCGGAATAGAAACCGCCTTGACAACCGCCCCGGAAATGGCGGCCATCTTCTCCGGCTCCCTGAGCAGCGCCGCGCCCGCCCCTTTTCCGGCAACCTTTTTAGTAGGGCAGCCAAAGTTGATATCGAGATAGTCGGGGCCATACTCTTCGGCAATGACAGCAGCCTCAACCATCGACTCAACGCTGCTGCCAAAAATCTGGATGGCAAAGGGCCTCTCCATCTCATCAACCTTCAGCTTGCGAAGCGACTTTTCAACTCCCCTGCGCAACGCTTCGGCACTGATGAACTCGGTATAGACAATATCTGCCCCGTGCCGTTTGCAGAGCTGGCGGAATGCCCGGTCGGTCACATCCTCCATCGGCGCAAGAATCACCGGCCGGTCAATCTCAATGGTTCCTATCTTCATACCTGCCCGCTCACCACCTCTTCAGACCCGCTCACCACCTCGGCTGGCCCGCTCATCAGAACCTTGACCTGCGCCTGAATCTTGCTGTAGAGTGCCGCATCTTCACGGAAAGCCCTCTTGACGGTTTCACGTCCCTGGCCAAGCTTGTCAGTGCCATAGCTGAACCATGAACCAGCCTTTTTGACTACACCGAACTCAACGGCCAGATCAATCAGCTCACCCATGGCAGAGATGCCCTCTCCGTAGAGAATATCAAACTCAGCGGTACGGAAGGGAGGAGCAACCTTGTTTTTAACCACTTTCACCCTGGTACGGTTGCCGGTAATCTCTTCGCCGTCCTTGATCTGGGCAATTTTACGAATATCGAGACGTACGGACGAATAAAATTTCAGCGCCTTGCCACCAGTCGTTGTTTCAGGATTGCCATAGACAACGCCGATTTTATCACGAAGCTGGTTAATGAAAATACAGACGCAGCTCGATTTTGAGATGGCACCGGTGAGCTTGCGCAGCGCCTGGCTCATAAGCCGCGCCTGAAGACCCATCACACTGTCACCCATCTCGCCTTCAAGCTCGGCCTGGGGCACCAGAGCCGCAACAGAATCGACCACCACCACATCAATGGCGTTGCTCCTCACCAGCGTCTCCACAATGGAAAGGGCCTGCTCACCCGATTCCGGCTGACTGATAAGCAATGCATTGATATCGACACCGAGCTTTCGGGCATAAGAGGGATCGAAAGCATGTTCAGCATCAACGATAGCCGCAATCCCCCCGACTTTCTGTGCCTCAGCAATAACATGGAGGGCGAGGGTTGTTTTTCCGGAAGATTCCGGTCCATAAATTTCGGTGACTCGGCCACGAGGAAGGCCGCCAACGCCAAGGGCAAAATCGAGGGTCATCGAGCCGGTTGATATCGACTGCACCTTCATGCCTGCAGAATCGTCACCGAGGCGCATGATGGAACCCTTGCCAAACTGTTTTTCAAGGGCCTCAACGGCGAGGTTCAGTTGCTTGAGTTTTGCCGGATCAACCGTAACGGCTTTTTTTTCAATTTTCGGAGTATCCATAATTGTGCATGTAAAGAGTTGAAGGAAGAGTGCTCTTCAGCTTACAAGAGTGTTGAGTGTTTCGGAGAGTTCCCGGTACGAGAAGCCCAGCTCCTGGCGTGACTTGACATTATTATAAGCAAGGTGCCTTGAAGCAAGACGGATGCTCTCAAGACTGATAAAGGAGGGGCGACTTGAAAGCATCGAGTAGACCTCTCCGCCAAAACCGGCAAGCAAGCCGACACCCCCGGGCACCACAAACGCCCGTCCCGTGCTGCTGCCAGAAAGAGTACTAATAGCGTCAAAAAGTTCCCTAAAACTCAGATTGCGACCGACAACCAGATAGCGCTCCCCTGAACGCCCCTTTTCCCATGCCGCCAAGTGAGCATCAGCCACATCACGAACATCAACAAAACCCGTCGATCCCGAAGGAAAGAGCGGAATTTTTCCCCTATAAATGAGCCGCAGCACCTCGTTCGAAGAGCTGAGCGAAGCGGGGTTCTGAGGGTCAATGCCAATGACAACACCGGGATTGACCATCACCACTTCAAGCCCCTCGGCCACGCCACGCAATCCCTCAAGTTCAGCCAGATGCTTGGCCTCCATATAGCCGTTCCGTCGTTGCCACTCCTGAAAGGTGGTTGACTCATTGGCTGCTGAGCCATCTTCGGAAGCACCGATCGCCGCAATGGAGCTGGTCAGAACAAGCCTGCGAACATTATTATAAAGAGAGGCATTGACCACATTGCGTGTGCCGACCACATTGACGTCATAGAGGGCACGACGAGAGCTCCGTGTGTAGGAGATAAACCCTGCGCAATGAAAAACCGTGTCGGCCCCCCTGAAAGCCTCAAGAAGGGCAAGCGAGTCAGAGATGTCGGCGCGGACAATATCAACCGGCAACCCCTCAAGAAAGGAGCAGTCCGAGCTGTTCCGGGCAATCACCTTGAGGCGCACCCCTCCCGAAAGCCTCGAAAGCAGTGCAAGAACAATCTGTGAACCAAGATATCCGGTAGCCCCGGTGATGACAATTGATG
The DNA here is from genome assembly GCA_903917955.1 of uncultured Chlorobiaceae bacterium. Taxonomy (GTDB): domain Bacteria; phylum Bacteroidota; class Chlorobiia; order Chlorobiales; family Chlorobiaceae; genus Chlorobium. The sequence continues at coordinate 7,348 of CAIXCO010000314.1, forward strand.
AATTGAGCATAAAACGCTGAAATAAAAAAGAAAACCGACGGTAAAGTATCGGCGACAGCAAGAGCCTCACTGTTTTTCGAAAATAAGAATTTCGCGGCTATTGTGTTCCTCTATTTTTCAGCGTTACAACTTCTCCCACTCAAACCTGCTGATGTTTCTCTGCTTCGGATCAAAGACAATGCCAATCAAGTAGCGCTCTCCACCATATTTTTCATAATATTTCATTTTCCTGATCTGCTCAAGCGGCTCCCCGTCAGTCACCTTGAATTCAAAAAGAAAGGTTCTCCCTCCGACCTTTATGGTCAAATCAATTCTGCCCTTGTTGCTCACGTCCTCGGCGATGATATCGACCACGATACTAAAAAAATAAGCATAGAGCACGCTGGCGTAAAAGCCCTCGTACCTCTCAATATCGTTGTTGGTGTAATTATTATAGGCAATACTGGCAAAAAGGCGCTTGACAACAGGTTCAAGAGCTGCAACATCGCCAGTGTTCATGAGAGCAAACAACTCACGACGGATCGGCTCATTTTCAGAAACGCTGGTCATCGATTGCAGGATATAATCGTTAAAACTGGTCCGCACCTCCATGTTGGGAAATCCCAACTCATAGCCAAATCCCATATCAAGCGGAAGCTCGCGCTTGATGGTCAAATAGCCGGTCTGAAACAGAATGGCTTCCAGATTGAGATTTTCAAAGTCAAAGCTGTTGACCAGAGACTCATTAACTTGTAATCCATTAAATTTCGGGATAAAATAGCGGTTCTTTTTAATCAGATCAATCAAAAATTTTGGTGTTCCAGTCTCAAACCAATAATTTTTAAACCGGTGATTGTTTTTGATAAAAAGCAGGATATCAAAAGGATTATACACCTTGTCACCCAAAAAGTTATACCCGTTGTACCACCGTTTGACCTGCTCCATATCCACCCCTTCAAAATAGGGGGCAAAAGTGGTGTCAAGGTCAAGTTGGGTATAACCACAGATATTGCCAAAGCCAGGGTTCAGACTGATGTCCTCAAGATTGTTCAGGCCGCTGAAGAGCGAGACTTTTGAGAATTTGCTCACTCCGGTAAGAAAAACAAAACGCAGGTACTCGTCATTCTCCTTGATTTTTGTGTAAAAATCACGCATTCCATTACGAATAACGAGAGCCTCGGGAATGTTCTCAATATTGTCGAGAATCGGCTTGTCGTACTCATCAATCAAAACAACAACCTTCCGGTGATATTTCTCATAGACTTTCTCGATTAATTCTGCAAAACACTGGTTGGGATCCTCTTTCTCGTCGCATTGAATATCAAGCCGTTTCTGATTGTCATTCAAAATATAGAACAGGTTTTTGCAAAGAGTTTCCTGGCTGCGAATCCCGCCACTGAAACTGATCTTGATGACCGGATATTTCACCTCCCAGTTCCACTCGTCCTCAATCAACAGCCCCCGAAAAAGCTCCCTTTTACCCTCAAAAATATTTTTCAGCGTATCAAGGAAGAGGCTTTTGCCGAATCGCCGGGGCCGCGACAGAAAAACATATTTAAACCTCTCAATCAGGCTCAGGGCAATCCCTGTTTTGTCAATATACAGGTAATTCTCGTTTATGACCTCGCTAAAGGTCTGTATGCCTACTGGCAACTTTTTCATAGTCAACCTCAATTTAAAACATGAGCCCATAAAAGGGATCAACACTCCACACTTTTTTTACTACACCCCAAAATATAGAGCTTTTTGACAGGAAAACAGAGAGGGAGATCCGGTTTAAGACGAAAGAGGCGCCCAGCCTTTGCTGGTTGCCGCCCAAAAAAATATTCCCCCGTCAAAACCCTGAGACTTTCCTTATCTTCACCTTTGCTGGCAATGTGCCGCGATTTTTTTGACAACCAGCTTATCAGTAAATCACCTTAGTAATGGCGAAAGAAAGTTCCCACAGTCAATCATCTCCCTCTACAGGATCTTCACTCCAGCAAGGTGTTCTGGCCAATGGGTTAAAAATTATCACCGATTCCGTCGCGTCGGTAAAAAGCGTTACACTCGGCATACAAATTGATGCCGGTTCACGCGATGACCCCAAAGAGTCTCCAGGACTGGCACATTTTATTGAGCACGCCATTTTTAAAGGGACAGGGCGGCACACCTATATCGACATCGCCAGAAACATCGAAAAAAACGGCGGTTATCTCGACGCCTACACCACAAAGGAGCAGACCTGCATCTACCTGCGCTGCCTGCCGGAACATCTTGAGCCTTCCTTCGACCTGCTCTCCGATCTTGTTTGTGACCCGGTCTTTCCTCCTGAAGAGATCGAAAAAGAGAAAGAGGTGGTCATCGAAGAGATCAGCAGCGTCAACGATACCCCTGAAGAGCTTATTTTTGAGGAGTTCGACCTGCGCTCCTTCCCCCGTCACCCGCTCGGCACACCAATTCTTGGTACCGAAAAAAGCGTTGAAGCCTTCACGGTGAAGAACCTGAACACCTTCATGCAGCAGCACTATATTCCGCAGAAGATGGTTGTTACGGCTACCGGCATGGTGCAGCACGACAAAATCATGCAACTTGCCGACCGGTTTCTTGGCAAGCTCAGGGAGCCCGTCGGAAGCCAATATATCCGGCAACCCTTTCTTGCAGAGGATTATACCCCTTTTACCCTGACACTTAAAAAGCGGGTCTGCCAGGCGCAAATTGTCCTCGGTACAGCCATAGCACGCCACGATCCGCTCTTTTACAGTTTCATGGTGCTCAACTCCATGCTCGGCAACGGCATGAGCTCACTGCTCAATCTGGAACTTCGTGAAAAACGGGGGCTGGCCTACAACGTCTATTCATCAATCACCTTTTTTGATGATGTGACCGCGATGAACATCTATGCCGGCACCGACAGTAACAAAATCAAGGTCACCCTTGAACTGATCGACAAGCTGCTCAAGAGCGATGCACTGAAAAATCCCGACCCGGAAGAGGTGAGAGCGGCAAAAACAAAACTGCTCGGCTCACACATCATGGGGATGGAAAAGATGACGCGGAGAATGTCGCAAACCGCATCCGACCACTCCTATTTCGGGCGCGTTATTGAGCCTGAAGAGAAAACTGCTGCCCTGGAGGCGGTCACTGCCGAGGGGATTGCCGAAGCGACCATGCGGATGCTGCATGATGCACCCTACTCAACGCTGGTCTATAAACCGGGACGGCAGAGCTAAAGGGTGGAAGCTCGAAGCGCTCTTTTAAAACAGCAGATTAATTCGTATCTTCTGGACTTTTAATTTTTCACCATTACCAATTAACCAAAGAGAGCCTTGCAAAAGAATATCAAGAACATCAGCGAAACCGAACAGGAGCTGGAAATCATTCTTTCCGCTGAAGATTTCGGTACAGAATATGCCCAGGAACTCGACGAGGCAAAGCGGAACATTCAGATCAAGGGATTCAGGAAAGGACATGCTCCTGCAAGCCTGATTAAAAAACTGGCAGGGCCCTCCATTGAGGCAACTATCGCCGAAAAAATGGCATCCAAATATTTTGGTGAGATTGCTGAAGCAGAAAATATCAAACCTGCGAGCCGTGCACAAATCATCGACTTCACCTTCACACCCGATGAGCTGACCATCCGACTCAACTACGAAATCCATCCCGAATTTGAAGTAAAGGATTTCAGTGCATATACCTTCACCAAGAACCGCTATGTCGTTACCGACGCGGATATTGATCGCGAAATAAAGCTCATTCTCAAAGGGCACGGTACCCTTGTCAGCATTGACGAGGCCGCACTCTCAACCGATACCGTCATCGGCGATGTATACAGGCTTGATGACGCAGGCGAGCCAGAAGAGGATCAGAAAACTGAAAATCACCACTTCACCCTTGAGTACCTTCCGGAGGAGAATCCTTTCCGCATAGCACTTACAGGAAAAAAAGCAGGAGAGAGTGTTGAGGTTGAAAACGAGGAGAAAGGCTCCCAGCCCGCTTCCCGCTTCCGCGTTGTCATCAGCGAAGTCAAACGGCTTGAACTGCCTGAACTGACCGACGAGCTGGTCAAAGAGATTTCGAGAGCGCGCTTTGAATCGGTGACCGACTTCACAGCCGACGTCCGCATCCAGATTGAAGAGCATTTTATCCAGAAGACTGATGAAGAGATCCTCGAATCCATCTCCGAGAAATTTATCGAGGACAATCCGGTTCCTGCACCGAACTCCATGATTGCCTCTTTCTCAAAGATGCTTGTTGAAAATGCCAAACGCCAGATGGGCGGCAGCTTTCCGCGTGGATTCGACGAAAATCAGTTCAGCCTTGCCATGAAGCCGAATGCCGAAAAACATGCACAATGGCTCTTGATCAGCCAGAAAATAGCTGAAGATGCAACACTCTCAGTCACGGATGAAGACATCAAGGCTTACGCAAACAAAGAGGCCGAAAAAAGCGAATCCATGAGTGCCGAAGAGCTTGAGAACACCTACCTCTCGACCGAGTTCCGCGACTACATCACCGACACCATCCTCAAAGAGAAGATCTACGACCTTATCAAGTCGAAGGTAACCATCACTGAAGAAGAAAAACCGCTTCCAGCGCACGAGGGCTGATTATTTCGAACAGCGAAAGAGAAGAGGCAGGAGTTCCATTGTAAGCGGGACTCCTGCTTTTTTTGTTACACCCCGTCAAGCAGCGCTGTGGCAATCGCTGAATGGCGGTCGTGGGCAATGGAGAGTTTCATGGTACAACCGGGAGGAAAGAGCGTCGCACAAAGGGGACGAACAACGGGACGACCGCGCTCATCATTGAGGATTGCAAAGCTCTTCCAGTGCACACCATCGGCAAACCCTGTGCCAAGCGCCTTGACAACCGCCTCTTTTGCCGCAAACCGGCCAGCGATACTTGCAACCACCTGTGGCTTGTGCAGGCAAATTACAATCTCCTCTTCTGTCAAAAAGCGCTGAAGAAACCTGACCCCATAGCGGCCATAGAGCCTTTCAATCCGGTCAAGATCAACAATATCCACCCCAATCTCCATCTCGTTTCCTCTCCCCTTCAGGCAAGTGCTATGGTCATTGAAAGATCAAGCGCCTTGACACTGTGCGTCAGCTCTCCGATAGAGATAAAGTCAACGCCCGTTTCAGCAACTTCAACCACATTGTGCATACCGATATTGCCCGATGCCTCAAGCAGAGGGATACTCCGGCCACTCCGAACGAGGGCAACTGCCTCACGCAGCAGCGCGGGGGTAAAGTTGTCGAGAAGAATGATATCCGGCAGGCAATTGAGAGCCTCACGCAACTCTTTCATTGAGCGTACCTCGGTTTCGATCTGCACCTCAAGCTTTTGCTCTTCGCGGTAGCGCTGTGCCCGATGAATGGCCTTGGCAACGCCGCCGGAAGCATCAATATGGTTGTCTTTGATAAGAATCATGTCGAAGAGGCCGAACCTATGGTTTTGTCCTCCGCCGATCAGGACGGCCTCCTTATCGAAATAGCGCAGCCCCGGAGCCGTTTTTCGGGTATCAAGAATTTTGGCAGTTGTATGGCTCACCTTGTCAACATAGCCCCTTGTTTTTGTTGCAATCCCCGACATGCGCTGCATAAAATTAAGGGTGGTGCGTTCACCTACCAGGAGAGGAGCAACCATTCCCGTCACTTCAAGAATGATCTCTCCGCAAAGAACCTTTTCGCCGTCACAGCGATGCAACACAACAGAGAGTTTGGGGTCACAAGCAGCGAAAACCTGCCGGGCAACTTCAACCCCGCCGAGAATACCCTCCTCCTTTGCCCTTACAACGGCACTCCCCCCCTGACGAGGATCAATTGTAGCAAGGGTGGTAATATCACCCGTGTAACGATCCTCCTCAAGCGCGAGCATAATGGCCCTTGCACGACATCCTTCATAAAAATCATCACCATCCCTCTTCTTCATGATTGCCATTCACTCTCTTGCATTAAAAAAAAATCACTTCACCGTCCTCCAAGGTAGTGAATTCAACACTACCCTCGCACAAAAAAATCAGCCAACAAGAGGCACAAGGCCCTGAAACTGCCATAGCTGCGTGGGCGAAAAGGCACGCACACCAAAAGCATGAAAAAAATGGCCAGTTGTAGAACGAGAGAGAGAATTGTTATATTAGCCGAAAGCGATAAGGGCAGGTGTCACTTTACGAAATGCTCTCGAAGCACTGCCCGGTTTCGGAGATTTTTTCTGTTAGAACTATGGATACCAACAAAATAAAATTTAAAGCGTTATTTCAGGACCTTGCATCACTTCAGGATATCTGGAAGTTCTCTACAGTCAATAACCGGGATGTCGATTTTGTAAAGTTCCGCCAACGCTCAGAATGGTTGCAGTTCACCGGATTGAACGACAAGGATGGTCATGAAATTTACGAAGGCGATCTTTTGAGGTGGGAGGGGCTGGTTGTTGAAGTTGTTTTTGAATCCGGAAGTTTTAAAGTGCTCAATGACGGCAGCTCCGACATGCTCTTGTGGTTTTGTTTGCCCGAGTGCAAGATTGTCGGCAACAAATACGAAAAAAAGAGGGTCAAACCCTGAACCAAAGTCACGGTACGCTTGCCCGGGAAAGTCGATGCCAGACGATTTCATTCACCCCAAGGTTTCTATGATACACTGCGCCAACTCATGCGTCCGGCTGGTAAATATGGTTTTTTATGCCCACCACGGAGTCCTCAAAGAGGAGCATACGGTTGGCGCGAAGTATGAAGTTGATGCAGAGCTTTTTTTTGACTTCACCGATGCCGCAGAAAACGATGACATCACAAAAACTGTCGATTACGGCGCGGTCTACAAAAGGATAGAGGCGGCACTGACCCTTCGCAAATACTTTCTCATTGAGGCCGTCGCCTGTGCAATCGCCCGCGAGCTCCTTCGTGACTTTGCCGTTCTTGAAAGAGTGGCCATCAGGGTACGCAAACGCAACCCACCCGTCAACGGCATCTGCGATTATGCCGAAGCCGATTACACAGTTGCACGCAGTTGAAAGTCATGGCGAAACACAACGTCTTTATCGGAATAGGATCCAATATCGGAGAGCGTCTCCAGCACCTGCAGGAAGCTGTCGACAGACTTTCGCTGCTTACTGACACTGCGGTATTGGCCGTATCGGCAATCTATATGACGGAACCAGTAGGCGAGAGTGAACAAAAACGCTTCTACAACGGTGTACTTCAGCTTGAGACCTCCCTTTTACCCGAAGAGTTGCGCCGACAGTGCAAAATCATTGAACAAGAGCTTGGAAGGCCAGACGCCTATCCCCGCTGGAGCCCGAGGGTTATTGATCTCGACATTCTCCTCTGTGACGACCTGATTATAAAAACCGAAACGCTCTCAATTCCTCACCCGGAACTGCACTGCCGCAAATTCGTCCTTATTCCGTTACTCGATATTGCCAACCCACAGCACCCCGCACTGCAACAAACCATTCTGCAACTTCTACAGTGCTGCACTGACCGCTCGGTACTCATAAAAACGAGAGAGTCAGTCAGGATAAAAAAAAACGGAGCTCCACTGTGAAGGGCTCCGTTCTGTAAAAAAATCTCCGAAAAAAACTCAGTTGGCAAAGGTGATATTCAGATTTCCTCCGGCAAAGTCAGCCCCTTCAGTCTTGCGACCAACAAGGACATTGGGCAAAATGATGCTTTTGCGGAAGTTATTAATATCGACCAGCAATTCATCGCCCTTGATATTGACATTGAGCTTTTTTACCTCAACATTCGGTAAATAGAGGCTCAGCACATATTTCCCGTTGATTTTTTCCAGCATCTGGGTTTTGTCGTCCGTGTAGAGGATATCAGCAGGATTAACATCACCAAACATCTCCTGGCTCAACTGATAGAGTCGCTCGATATTGATAATTTCGGCCGTAGACTGTTTCACCCTGAAAATCGGCACAGGATAAAAGCAGTTCTCAATCACCCTGAGATATTTACTCTGAATATCAATAAGGCTCTGAAGATAACTGTCGGTTGAACTGGCAGGAAGAATCTTGTTAACAATGGCGGCATCAAGCTTGTAACCAAAGAGATTGAGGTAGGTCTGTACGCGCAAGGCCTCCTTGATGACCATATTTTCAGGATTAAGCACAACGCGGAAGGTCGTTATGGATTTATCCTGAAGCATGGCATGAAGCTCTTTCATGTGGGCATTCACCTCCGGCATAAGCTTGAAGATATTTTTCTTAGGCATAAACTTGCTCAAAAGCGGAGCAGCAAAACCAATGGCTTTTGAGTGCCATCCACCAATTTTATCGGCATACCATCCGTACGACTCGGGCATTCCAAGCAAACGCATCGTCTCTCCTGTCGGGGCAGCGTCGACCACAACCACATCATAATCGCCCGACTTTGCCGCCTTCCAGATATAGCGCAGACTGATCATCTCCTCCATACCAGGCATGATGGCAAGCTCTTCAGCCACAACCTCATTAGCACCGTCATTCATTAAAATCGATGAAAAATAGGAATAGAGCTCCGTCCAGTTCTCCCTGATTTCCGCCAAGACATTCACCTCCATGGCAAAAAGATTCTTTTCAACCTCCAGCGGCGTCGAAGAGAGTTCGGCGCCCAACGCGTCAGCAAGACTGTGCGCCACATCGGTACTCATAATCAAAACCCGTTGTCCCCTTCGGGCAATTGCTGTTGCTGATGAAGCTGAAACGGTAGTCTTTCCTACCCCTCCTTTACCCAAGTAAAGAATAATTCTCATGGTGATAATAAAACTATTGAGTGAACTTAATCTTGACTGAACGCTTTTTATCGATGAGTTGCTCCCTCGTTTACCCTGGCTCCTTGCCCGTCAGGCAAGCACTGTCAGGCGCACCCTCTTCCTCTCCACGAGAGTCATCCGGACCCATCATGTTTTTCACAATGGCCGGAACATCCTCTTCAAGAGATTTGATGGTAATACTTTTGCGCTTGGGAACCACATCCGCTTCAAGGGCCTCCTCGTTCACTTCTGATTCCACGGATGGCTCCACCTCACGCTCTATGATGTCATCCGAGGAGGAAACAGTGCTGAAACAATCATCATTGGGCGTTGCATCATCATCGGTTTTGATCTGAATACTCTTTCTTCTGAAATAACGCTCATTATCATCATCTGCATCATGCGTCTGCGACGGAGATTGATCATGCAGCAACTCATCATCTGAGCTGGCATTATCCACTTTTGGCGACGGGCGAGGAGCCCTTTTCTTTGCAGACTCTCCAAAACTCGAAGAGAGGCGCAAAAGCTTTCCAACCGATCCAATCACCCCGTCATTTTTGACGGCCGTTTTAACAATATTGATAACAAAACGCTCAGCCTGGGGATTATCCGCGATATTGGTAAGCAATTCATTGAGCGCCGTGAGCATACCAGGAACATGCTGCAAGTCACTTTTAACCTGCTCACGAATCTTGAACGGAGTGTCACCAATAATTTCCTTGAGTGAACCGGTAAATTTTTTAATTGACGCAGGATCAGTAGGAAGCATACTCTCAATTCCCCTGATAAAATCAGCCGGAGAAAAGCCTTCCGAACCCTCTCCGCCGCCTTGCGCTGCCCCGGGCATAGCTCCACCCTGCGGCGCTCCCCTCTCATCCGGAGGGTAACCAATGGAGGCCTTGTATTGCTCAAGAAGATCCTGGCCATAACCAATAGGACTCTCCCGCTGAGCGGCATCTGACGCATCAAAACGAAGAGAGATGACCCGGGGCAAACAGACACTTCTTGCGCCCCTAAGGATAAGATGAGAAACTTCATCAGGAAGATCGCTCCGGAAATTGAGGCCAAGGCGCTCCTCGATGACCGATTCAATAACCGTATGAAGCCTGGTAATAAGCTCGGCTTCCCTCAGCTCAACCATATCAAAAATGACATAGACAGGCTCCTTCTCCTCACGACGAACCTTGAAATTAAGCGTTGCAAAATCGTGATCCTTGTTGCGGCTGTTCACCGTAACGGAACCCAGATTAAAGCGATCGAGATAATCTTTGTTCGATCCCCTTGCCCAGAAGTAGACTGCCTTGTCGCTATAGATCAAATAATCCTGAAAAGCAATATTACCAACGCGTTCCTGATGTGATTCATAAAAAACCCCTTCAAAAAACGCAATTGGATTTTCACCGGCATTCATGAGCCCCTTCTGAAAAAACTCAGCGACATCACCCTGTTCGGTCTGCGCCGAAACGTACAACGATAAATTAGCCATTACCCATACCCGTTCACTTGATACTGATTAGCACGCCGAACCTAAATTTATGAAAATTTTATAATAAAGAGAAATCACCCAAGAAAACCGGGAGTGACCGGGGGGGATAAAAACAAAAAAGGCAGTGAAAGCTTTAATCTTTTCACTGCCTGAGCAAAGTGCATCGGTACTATGCTTACTCTGCGAATTTTGACTCTACAGCCTTGGAAGGAACAGCATAGCCGGAAAATTCAGGTGACGAACCGCGAAGGCTTGCGCCTACACTGCCACTACCAACGTTGCCATAAGCATTACGATTAATTCTCATGGTACCTTTGCCCAAAGAATCAAACAACAAGCCAACCGTCTCCCAATGCCCCTCAACCATCACTTCAAAAATGCGACCGGCTGCAGCAAGGATATCGGTAAACACGCCTCCACCACTTACACTCATAATTCCCCCTTGGAATTTAATTATTGGAAAGTCATCAAAATTTACAACAGCACTCTTTGCTTCAATTTACAGTAATAAAAAACAAAAGCAAGGAAAAAAATCGTCGCTGGCGGAGCGAACCCCGACCACACGGCTCAATCTTCCTATCTTTTTATCGGACCCTTCTGGAAGGAACCGGCAAAATTCTTCACCACTTCAGAAGCAGAAACCCCCGCATCACCGACAGCCGTAGCAGCATTTCCTGTTGCATTTTCAACAGTTTCAACAGCACTGACATAAAGCTCACTGGCAGTTCTTGACGCATCCTTAACGGTAATGGCAACACGATCAAGAGTCTCGCCAACAACACCACTGGTACTGCCAAGCAAATTGCCAATACCCGAAGCATCAACAACAGCGCCAACCGTACCGATTACGGTGTCCAAAAGACCACCGGCAAGGTTCAAGCTGCCAACAACAGCACTCTGGCCAGTCAAAAGTACACTCTCAGCAAGGAACGTAAGGCGATCGATAAATTCAAGCTCCTTGAAATCTTTACGCAGATTCTGATACGATTCCGACATAATTACTCTCCATGGAAATGAGGCAGCCCAAACGGCGCCCCGGTTATGATGATTGAAGTCACGAAAAATTACTCTGAGCAAAGCTAAACATAAATATTGACCTAAACAAATACTCTTCCGAAGGAAGCAGGCTATCCCCGGTCAAAAGCTTTCTGCTCCTTTTGCTGCCGGCTTTGCTCCTGGTGATTAAGGTCAAACGGAATGTGCAGCCACTTATCCTTGAAGACGGCATCTCCCGGCTCAAGCCCCGTCAGGCTGATCGGAAGCGTGATGATCTTGCGCTGATTGCCGATCTGGACAAAGAGCTCATCACCGGTTACCCAGACGTCGATATCAACAGGGTTCGCAAACATAAGCTTCAACTGTACTTCATACACATCGCCGTTGCGGACAAACTTTATTGGCGGCTCGTCATACATCATGTCGGAGGGGTCACTGTCGCCGTACATATCTTTGGCAAACAACTCGAGTGACTTGAGGCCGACAATTTCCTGCTCGTACATCCTCAGCTTCTTGACCGGAAGGGGAGAAAATCCCTCTTCAATCTCTCCAAGGTACTTCTGCTGAATTGCTTTCCAGTTCTCCAGATAGCCACTATCCTCCTTTGTATCAAGCAGCTTGTTGACCAGCACCATATCCACCTTGAAGCCATAAAGATTCAGATAGGTCAAGGCACGCATGGTCTCCTTGATCGACATTTTTTCTGCATTCATGACCAGACGCACCGTCGATTTCTGGTTATCCGTCAAAATTTCACGAATATCTTCAAGCTCGTCAAAAACCTGGTCAACCGACTCAACCGCATCAGCCGGAGGAATAAAAAATGCAATCTTGTCAGACATCCTTGAAAGAGGCTTGCTGAGCGGCTTAATAAGATATTTATTGACATTTTTAATCGCCTTCATACCCCAGGCAAGAGTATCAGGAAGTGAGAGGAGCCGCAGGGTCTCACCCGTCGGGGCCGTATCGAGCACCAGAACATCATAGAGTCCGGAAGCCTTGTAACGCTTGACCCTTAAAAGGGAAAAAAGCTCTTCCATACCGGGCAGAATGGTCATTTCATCAGCCATGACTCCCGAAATACCCTGGGCCATAAAAACCTTTGTATAGTACTTCTGCACAGCATGCCAGTTCTGCTTCAAATCCACATAGGGATTGACCTCAATAGCATCCAGATTCTCCCTGATTTTGGTCGCTTCAGCACCAAGAGGCAGGTTGAACGAATCCGAAAGGCTGTGTGCGGGATCGGTTGAAAGAACAAGTGTACGATAACCAAGTTGCGACAAACGAACTGCCGTAGCCGCAGAAACACTGGTTTTGCCTACCCCGCCTTTTCCTGTAAAAGTTAAAATACGCATGAACCGGACATTGGATTTATGGACGCTGAGGGAAAAGTCAGAAAACAGAAAAAGCCAAAGATATCACTCTGAGCTGACACTACAAAAGATTCAACATACACAGTTCACGCAAGGTTAAAAATTTTAAGTTTTTTATCTCACCCCGAGAGCTTGCAAATGACTCTTTTGCTCACTTAATTAAAAACAAGTTCAATCACGATTATCACCCTCATGCCTGAAACAAACTCCATCGTCGATATCCGGGCAACCGTCGTTCGTACCCGCACTGTCAGCAGCACGGTCAGCATCATCACCCTCGATTGCCCGGCAATTGCCACTGCGGCAAAACCCGGAAACTTTATCAACGTCAAGGTCAGCGACACAACGCTGCCACTGCTCCGTCGACCATTTTCGATACACAACGTGCGGGGAGCACATATCGACATCATGGTCAAATCCATCGGGCCCGGCACCTCACTTTTCTGCGACAAGCCGACAGGCTCAACCGTGATGGTGCTCGGCCCACTCGGAAACAGCTTCGGCATTGCAGCAAAGGAGTTCGACACCGCCATTCTTCTCTCCGGAGGAATCGGCACCGCTCCCATGCTCTTTCTTGAAAAAACGGTTGCCGCACAAGGCAAAAAGGTTATCAACCTTATTGGAGGCCAGTCAAAAGAGGATCTGCTCGCCGGAGAACTTTCAAACTGCCGGTTTGCAACCGATGACGGCTCCCAAGGGTTCAGGGGCAACGTCGTAGAGCTGCTCCAAAGCGAGTTGGAAAACCTCAAAAAAGAGGGCACCATCAAAGTTTTTGCCTGCGGACCAAATGCCATGCTCAAAGCAGTTGCCAAATTCTGCCATGAGCAGCAACTTGCAGGTGAACTCTCACTTGAATCGGTGATGGGTTGCGGCATCGGAATCTGCTACGGCTGCAGTGTTGAAGTCAACAATCCGGATGGAGGGCTCCGCACCATCCTCCTCTGCCGTGAGGGCCCCGTCATTGACGCAGAACTTCTTGCAGTATAAATAAGATAATTTTATCTTCATAAGGTAGAGAGGAGTTCGCTCCCGAAAGCTTTTTCAACGAACCATTCAAAACACCATGGCAAGAGGACTTAATAAAGTAATGCTGATAGGCCATCTCGGCAACGATCCCGAATTAAAAACCACGGCTTCAGGCCAGTCGGTCGTTAATTTCACGATAGCCACCAACGAAAACTTCAAAGACAGCAGCGGTAACCTGCAGGAAAAGACCGAATGGCATCGGCTTGTTGCATGGGGAAAGCTTGCCGAAATATGCAACCAATACCTGAAAAAGGGGCGTCAGGTCTATGTTGAGGGACGTTTGCAGACCAGAAGCTGGGACGACACCAAGAGCGGCGAAAAGAGGTACACCACCGAAATTGTCTGTTCCGACATGCAGATGCTCGGCAGTCAGGGTCACACTGAAGGCAGCGCGCAACATGACGATCGCCAGCAGGTCAGCACATCCCAGCGGGAATATCAGCAGAACTCCCCCGCTTCATCACCGTCCACTCCACCTTCGGGTGCCTTGCTTGAAAATGACAAGGACGACCTGCCATTCTGAAGCATTTTAGTGGTTAGTGGCCAAGTGGTTAGTAGCCACTGGTCACTGGCCACTGATTACTGACAACTGATTACTATCAACAATGGATACACTGAAAAAAAATATTCTTGCCGGAACCATTGCACCGGTTTATCTCTTTTACGGCCCCGAAAGCTACCTCAAGGAGGAGTTTGCCGATATGATCCGAACGGCAATTTTTCCATCCGAAAGCGATGCGGCCTGCAACACCCACATTGTGTATGGCCCCGATCTCACGCCCGGCGAACTGATATCGAAAGCCTCCGAATATCCCATGTTCACCCCCCGGCAGCTCATCATTGTCCGGCAGTTCGAAAAAATCAAGAAGCCAACAACAAAAGAGCTGCAAAAACAGCACGAAGAGAAATTCAACCGCTACATCCAAAGTCCGGCAGAGTTTACCGTCCTGCTGCTCGACTCCGACCAGGTTGATAAAAAAGAGATTGAAAAACCTCCCTTCACCACGCTGAAAAAATATCGCCACGACTTCGCAGCCATCAAAACTCCAGAACTCTTCGCCTCCGCCAGGGCCAAGGCTTCCGGATGGAGCTTTGAAGCCGATGCCCTCAAAGCCTTTACCGCCTACATAGAGCCATCAGCAAGAGAGATCTGCCACGAAATTGAAAAAATCATCCTCTACGCCTCCGCCCGGGGAGCTGAAAAACGCATTACCGCAACGGACGTCCTCGACTGCGTCGGCATATCGCGGAGTTACAACGTCTTTGAACTCGAAAAAGCGCTTTCCGAGCGGAGCCTGCGACTCTGCAGCGGCATATCGCTCATGATCATGGAGCGTGAAGGACAAAAAGAGGGGCTCGGCAACATCGTCCGCTTTTTAACCACCTTTTATATCCGCCTCTGGAAACTCTCTCTTCCCGAGGTCAGGCAACTTCCCCAGGCAGAAATCGCCAAAATTCTCGGCATGTACGGCAAACAGGAGTACTTCGTCAAAAACTACCTCACCTACACCCGCTCATTTTCACTCCGTGATGCCGAGCGCGCCATCTCCGCCCTGCGAGAGACCGATGCCGCACTCAAAGGGCTGCTCCCCTACCCGGACGAAAAATATCTGCTGTTGCGGCTCATGCAGAAACTGCTCGGATAAACCAGCCCGGTGGCCTCAAAGCCACCCTTTCTGCCGGTACCAGAAAATGGTTTTTGCAACCCCTTCAGCAAGTGAGGTTTCAGCCCTGAAACCAAAATCACGCTCAGCCCGCCCGGATGAACAGACCCAATAATCCTGCACAAGCTCATTGACCTTGTCACAATTGATCAGCGCAGGTTTTTTCCGTAACGAACCAACCGCCCCAAGGAGCGTCGCCACAAAAAAGAGCAGCGGCTCAGGCAACGAAAACTTGCGAATACTGCTAAACCCAAGCACCGGTTGAGCCGCAGCAATCAGCTCATCCCATGACGAAGAGCGCGGAGAGGTAATATAATAGACACCTCCAGCCGCAGCCTCCGAGCGGGCAGCCCTCATCATGCCATCAACAAGATCATCAACATAAATAAGGCTGAAACGCTGCCTGGCATGGCTGCTGCTGCTGCCCGCCGAAAGCAGCACCCCTTTGGCAAGCATCTGAAAAACCTGCAACACATCCCGGTCACCCGGCCCGTAGACCGCAGGAGGGCGCACAATGGTAACCGGAAAGTCGGCCGCGCACTTCATGCAGAGCGCTTCCGCCCGCAACTTGCTGCGCCCGTAGGCACTCACCGGAGAAGGAGTATCATGCTCACTCACCCCCCGGATACCCTCTGAAGCCGGGCCCGCAACCGTCAGGGAGGAGACAAAAAGAAAGCGCTTGAGGCCCCGGTTATGCTCACTCACCGCCGCAAGCAAATTCTGCACCGGCATCACATTGCCAGCATCATAACCCGCCTCGTCAAACGCTTTCGTTACCCCCGCCAGGTGCACAATGCGATCAACCCCACGCACCGCACCAGCAAGAGCCTCCCTGTCACAAAAACTGCCCCTGACGACCTCCACCCCTTCCGGCAAATCAGCGCCATTGCTCTCCGGGCGCAAAAAAACCCTGACCACCACCCCCTCTTCTGCCGCAAGATGACGCAACACCTGCGCACCAATAAAACCACTCGAACCCGTCACCAAAACTCTTTCACCCATAGCTCCTCCAACCCCGTTACTTCAATCAAAAACAACACTTTTTCACACACCGACTTTTCCTTCTGCAAAAAAAAGCAGGCTCCTCTTTAACAAAAAACTAAATTTTTTTGATACATTTCCCCTTCAAAGCGAACTACGCTTACCCTGAAAACCGGTCACCGAAAGAAAAACAAAAAAAGAAGACCGTAAACACGTGAAATTCCAGCTTTTTTTTGTTACTGCTGAAATAAATTTGCATGACTGTGGAGAAAACCAAAGACCTCTTTAAAAAGTGTATAGAGTATACCATTGCTGACGAAGTCAAGGAGCAGGGTTTATACCCCTTTTTTCATCCCATAGACGAAAATGAAGGTCCAGTCGTCTCTTTTGGCGGGCGGAAACTGGTAATGGCTGGCTCAAACAACTATCTCGGCCTTACCGCCGACCCAAGGGTAAAAGCCGCTTCGATCAACGCCATCAACAAATACGGCACCAGTTGCAGCGGATCGCGCTACATGACCGGCACCGTCAACCTGCACGTCGAGCTCGAAGAAAAGCTTGCCGACTTTTTTGAAAAAGAGCGCTGCCTGCTCTTCAGCACCGGCTACCAGACCGGGCAAGGCATCATCCCCACACTGGTGCAGCGCGGCGAATACATTGTCTCCGACCGCGACAACCATGCAAGCCTTGTAGCCGCAACCGTCATGGCCCTCGGAGCAGGAGCCAACCTGGCCCGCTACAACCACAACAACATGGAAGATCTGGAGCGCGTGCTTCAAACCATTCCCGAATCGGCCGGACGCCTCATCGTCTCTGATGGAGTTTTCTCCGTCTCCGGTGAAATTGTTGACCTTCCGACCCTGGTAAAACTGGCAAAAAAATATAACGCCCGCATTCTCATTGACGATGCCCACGCCGTCGGCGTTATCGGCAAAACGGGCAGAGGCACCCCCTCGGAATTCGGCCTTGTCAAGGAAGTTGACCTCATCATGGGCACCTTCTCCAAAACCTTCGGCTCACTCGGAGGCTATGTTGTGGGCGACCGTGCCGTCATCAACTTTATCAAACACAACGCCCCAGCCCTTATTTTCAGCGCTTCGCCCACACCGGCAAGTGTCGCCGCCGTGCTCGCCACCCTTGAAATTATCCGCACCGAACCCGAACTCATGGAGCGGCTCATCGCCAATACCGATTACGTTCGCCAGGCACTGCTCAAAGCTGGCTTCACCCTTATGCCATCCCGCACGGCCATTGTTACGGTCCTCATCAGCGACCAGATGAAGACCCTCTACTTCTGGAAAAAGCTTTTCGATGCCGGTGTCTACGTCAACGCCTTCATTCGTCCCGGTGTCATGCCAGGCCACGAAGCGCTCCGCACCAGCTTCATGGCAACCCACCAGCGTGTCCATCTCGACAAAGTCATCACCGAATTCTGCACCATCGGCCGGGAGCTTGGCGTCATCTGACCCAAATGACCCTGTCATGCATATCTCCCTTTATCACCCTCCCCGGCACACACCGGGGAGCTTTTTACACTAAGACCACATCATTTACCCGCATATACCCGCAGAGTCGAAGTAATCATTGTAGTATTGCATTTTTTTTTAATAACTTCGATTTGGAATTAATTTACATGACGGTGAGGAGGTCATGTTTTTTCTCCTTTCCCGATTATGTTGCTAATGCTCAGGTGACGGTAGGTATTGTACTGCTGAAAAAATGAACATCTGTTCTTGATCTTTTTTTTGTCCGTATTATTGCAACCACACAACACACAACCATGAAAACAAAACATGCGCAACTCTTTCGCGCCTCCCGTTTTGTTCTGTCGGCGTTCTGCCTGACGGCACAACTGGTTCCACTCACCTCCTACGGAGCCGACGGCGGCACCATCAAAGGCAAAATCA
>CAIXCO010000315.1 GCA_903917955.1 uncultured Chlorobiaceae bacterium
TGTGCCTTGGTAAGTTCGGGGAGTATGCGCCCACGTTGTGTTGCCGAAGGAGAGCCATGAAAGCCTCAAGCCAATGGGTGGAATGGTCAAGAGTGATAACGGGGTGCTTTGCAAGAGTCTGTAATCGACCTATCGCTGTTGAAATCGCAGTGATGGCTCTCCATGCCGCAAGAATATTTTGTATCTTATTATAAAATATTCAGAAAACGCAGATTGCCTCTCAGTGAAGGACGATTATGAGCAACGAAGTTATCAAAAAATTGGAGGCAAGCCGTAAAGAGCTGCTTGACGCAGGATTGCGCAACCCACTCATTAACCATCAACAACGGGCCAAGCAGGTCAAGTTGGCCGATGAGCTTTCGACGGAAATCTATCGTATGCTCGTGCTTGAAGGCAAAGAGATGAGCTTTGAGGGCTTGCCGGATAAGGAAATTGATGCTGAAAGTGCTCAGGTCACACTCTTTGATGCTGTCGATCAGAAAGATTTGCTGGCGCAACCCGTTGCTGAAGAGTTGGCCGAGGGCCAGTTAGCCGCTCGCCACCTCGACCGCAAGCTGCAAACTACTTTATCCTCGCAAAAGCTCCAGACAAGACTGCTCTCAATTCACAACGATGCCCGCTCCTATATTGAAGAGCAGGGTGTCAATATCTTGTTTCTTGTTCTCGGCTTTTTGCACTGGTACGAGTCCGATGCATCACAGGAGACTCGTCGTGCCCCACTTCTCCTGATTCCCGTTGAACTCAAACGTGCAAGCGCACAAGAGCGATTTCAACTCTATTATACTGGTGAGGATCTCGGCGACAACCTCTCACTTGTCGAAAAGTTAAAGGGCGAATTCACTATCACACTGCCGAGGATTACTGAGACCGAGGAGTTTGATATTCATGCCTATTTCGATTCGGTTTCACTTGCCGTCGCGAGTGAAAAACGATGGAGTGTGGTTGTCAACGACATGACGTTGGGCTTTTTTTCCTTTGGCAAGTATCTCATGTACAAAGATCTCGATCCGGCAGCCTGGGCAGGGGAGAACAAGGGTAATGGATACTCAATTATCGACTCTTTGTTGACAGAGGGGTTTCGTGAACAGGCGAGTGCCTTTGGCGATGAGACTCATATTGATGCTGTTCTCGCCCCGGCGGATATCCATCAGGTCAAGGATGCTGACAGCACACAGATTTTAGCCATTCTTGATGTCAATGCAGGACGCAATCTTGTATTACAGGGGCCGCCCGGTACCGGTAAGTCCCAGACTATTACAAACATTATTGCCGAATGTATAGGCAAAGGGCGGAAAGTGCTCTTTGTTTCTGAAAAAATGGCTGCGCTCGATGTGGTGAAGCGCCGGCTCGACGAGGTTGGGCTGGGTGACGCGGTACTGGAATTACATAGCCACAAAACAAACAAAAAAAAGGTGTTGGCCGAACTTGACCGTACCCGGCGCCAAGGGAAGCCTTTTGCTGACAACCCGGCACAGGACATCATAACCATTACAAAATTACGGGATGAACTCAATGCTTACTGTGAAGCCGTCAATAAGCCAAGAGGATGTGCGCAA
>CAIXCO010000316.1 GCA_903917955.1 uncultured Chlorobiaceae bacterium
AGCGCTATGGAAAGCCCTATGGAGGACCAGAGAGAGTAACGCCCTCCAACCCACTCCCAGAACCTGAACATGTTTGCTTCATCAATACCAAACTCGACAACCTTGGAGCGGTTTGTTGAAACAGCCACAAAATGCTTGGCGATATGCGACTTGTCGACGGCATGAGTCAAAAACCATTCCCGGGCACTCATTGCATTGGTGAGCGTCTCCTGGGTCGTAAAGGTTTTTGAGGCAATAACAAAAAGCGTCGTCTCCGGATTGAGTTTTTTCAGGGTCTCGCTGATATGGGTGCCATCAATATTGGAGACAAAATGAACCTGAAGATGACCGTGGGCAAAGGGGCGGAGCGCTTCGGTTACCATGCAGGGGCCGAGATCGGAGCCGCCGATACCGATATTGACCACGTCGGTCATCCGCTTGCCGGTATATCCCTTCCATGAGCCTGAAATAATCCGCTCACAGCACTCCTTCATCTGGGCAAGCACATCGGCAATTTCACTTGAAAGATTGAGGCCATCAACTTCCAGCAAATATCCCGAAGGCCTGCGAAGAGCGGTGTGGAGCACTGCACGCTTTTCTGTGGAGTTAATTGGAGCGCCCTCGAACATCTCGTCACGCTTTTTTTCAAGCTCAACGCTGCGAGCAAGATCCACAAGCAGCTCCATGGTGCGCGGGGTGATCCTGTTTTTTGAATAGTCGAGCAAAAGTTCGCCCCACTGAATGGAGAAGCGCTCAAACCGATCGCCCTCCTGCTGGAACAGCTCGCGGATATGCAGATGCTCAATTTCCTGCTTGTGTGTTGCAAGAGCACTCCAGACTGCGCTTTGTGATAGATCCATCGGTTTGTTGTTTTTTTATCTGTTTATACGACTATTACGGCGATCATAAAGAGGTGTGCATTGAATCGGTACGGAAACGCAGCGTTACTACAGAGCCCTCATCGTCATGCTCAAGGGCTGTGCTTTCGGCAATGCTACGGATAATATATAAACCCCGTCCTGATAACCGTAAAAGATTCCGGGGATCAACAGGGTTGGGTAGTTCGTCAGGATTGAACCCTTTTCCACAATCCCTGACGGAGGCGACAAGTGTACCGGCCATGACCGCAAGCGTGCAGGTAACGCTCAAGCCGTTCTGTTCACGGTTGCCATGCTTGACGGCGTTGACAAAGGCCTCCTTCATGGCAAGTTGAAGACGCTCCAAAAAGAGGTCGCTGTACCCTTCACCCTCAGCAAACGATGCTATAAACCCGTTCAAAGCTTCATACCCGGAGTATCCACCTTGCAGCACAATTTCAGCTCGCTTCATGATTATTAATTCGATTGTTACAGCAGCACTCCGACAGAATGCTCTGAATGTATCCTGAAGCGGGCTCCAAAACAAACACTAAAAAAATACAAAAATCTTAACTTTATTAAGCGCAAACGCCACCTAACCTAACAATTGTTACTAATTTGCATTGATTTATTAATTAATTATATTCAAGGGTTACGAGTTTCTTAAAGAGTTCAGTGTTTTTTCAGCAGCACGAAAGAAAAAATAACTGAGACTATTACAACACAAAAAAAATAGGAGCAGGTCAATGAAAAGAACAGCAAAACTTTTAACCCTCGCTGTTGCGCTTTTTGCAGGACTCGGTAGTACCGCCCAGGCTGAAGGATTTAAAGTAGGTGCGGACGTTGTGAGCAGCTATGTATGGAGAGGTGGTGAATATGGTGATTCACCTGCCATTCAGCCAGCTCTTTCCTACACCTTTGCTGGTAGCGGTATTGTTATCGGTACATGGGGTTCCTATGCCGTAAGCGAAAGCAACCACAGCAGGTACAAAGAAGTTGATTTGTATGCTACCGTACCGGCCGGGCCATTTAACCTGACCTTGACCGATTACTATGTTATCCCTGTTGATGGCAATAATAAATCGTTTGATTTCAGCAATGACGGACCGAACGTGGTCGAAGTTAGCGTCTCCTATGCAAAGGATGATCTCAGCCTGCTTGCAGCAATCAACATAGCCGGCAATGACACTGACCTCGGTTACAAAAATGCCAAATACTTCGAAGCTGGCTACAAGTTCTATGACAAGGATGGCTACACAGCAAAAGGGGTGGTTGGTGTAGGTGACGAAGATTATTATGGTGACGAGGAGGGCGACAACATTGCTCTTGTCAACACCGGCATATCGGTTTCAAAAGATCGCTATACGGCCTCCTACATCTACAATCCTGACATCGCATCTTCGCACCTTGTCTTTATGGCATCATTCTAAACTGCAATGCTGTAACGTTTTTTTCTGAAATACGGTATAAAAAAGGAGGCCCGTTTGTAAGGGCCTCCTTTTTTATTGTAGACACCGCATCGTTACTCTCAAATATCCGCCTCATAAATAACGTACTCCTTGTAGGGCTTCCCCCCTATCACCTTGGCCAACTTGCTCATCGCCTCGTTCGATTTAAGCACCCAGCTCATTTCACTTGCAAAAACCCCGTGTTTTCCCCCATAATCGGCAATCTGGGTATTGAGAATGCTGTCAACTCCCTTGCTGCGATATTCGGGCAGTACACCCATGGTTATGGTGCGAACCATCGAAATTTTGCGGCTATACCAGAGATACTTGAGCAGGCCTATGGGTGAAAAGGGGTTTCCATTCACATGTTTCAGCGCCTGATTCACATCGGGAAGTGAGAGTGAAAAGCCAACCGTGCGCTTGTTGTGATCCTCAACAAAGTAGATATAGTGAGGATTTGCAAGGGGTTTCAGGCTTTTTGCGAGAAAATTGAACTCTTTGTCGGTCATAGGCACAAAGCCCCAGTTTTTCTCCCATGCCTTGTTGTAGATGTCGCGTATACGGTCAATTTCCCGATCAAAATCCTTCATGTTGATGATTCGTACGGTCAACCCCTCCCTTTTCATCACATGACCTGCAATTCTGCGCAGACGTTCGATATCAATAATTTTCTGGTCGATATACCATGCAAGCAGCTCTTGCCCGACACGGTGACCATACTTCAGAACAAGAGTATTGTAGTAGTGCGGATTGTAGAGCATAAGAAAAACCGGTGGGCTGTCGAACCCCTTTGTCAACATTCCGCACTGGTCATTCATAGAGGGGCTGACTGGTCCACGCATGGCATTGAGCCCCCTCTTTTTCAGCCACCCTGCAGCCGCATCAAAGAGGGCGTTGGCCACCTGCTGGTCATTGACCGACTCAAAAAAGCCCCAGAAACCCACCTTGTCACCATGAACCTCATTATGCCTTCGGTTTTCAATGGCAGCAATAGTGCCCACCATCGCCCCATTGTTCCAGGCAGTAAACATTGCGAGATCGGCATGATCATACAGGGGAAACTTGTCTGTATCGAGGGTTTTCATGTAATCATCAACAACCGGAGGAACCCAGTGCTTATTGAGTTCCGGATCCTTCCGGTAGATCTGCCATGCAAATTTGATAAACTCTTTTCGCTCTTTTTTATTCTGAACCTGCCGAATCTCTATTGCCATAGTAGACCTCCCTGTTGTGTGGTAGAAACGCTCTGTTCAATGAAAAAGTGCTCAGTGAAGAAGCTTGTGCATAACAGCCGCCCCTTCACGCAGCATGCGCTCGCTCTCCTCCCATGAAAGACACTCGTCGGTAATGGAAACCCCATACCTGAGTTTCACAGGATCCTCCGGAAAGGGCTGATTGCCGCAACAGAGATTACTTTCAATCATGACGCCGACAATACTTTTGTTCCCCTCTGTTTTCTGCTTCAGGATATTTTCCCAGACAGTCAACTGCTGCTCATGTTTTTTACCTGAATTGGCGTGGCTGCAATCAACAAGAAGCGACTGCTCCAGGCCAGCCTTGCCAATCCATGATTCAGCAAGGGCAATGCTTGCCCGATCATAATTCGGCTTTTCACCGCCACGCAGCACAAGATGACCAAAGGGGTTTCCTTTTGTTGTAATGACGCTGCTGCGTCCCTCCTGGTCAATACCAAGAAAACTGTGAGGGTGCATTGCTGAACGGATTGCATCAACGGCAACGTTAAGGCGTCCATCGGTCGAGTTCTTGAAGCCGACCGGCATGGAGAGCCCACTGGCCATCTGGCGGTGAGTCTGTGACTCAATGGTTCTTGCCCCAATTGCTGCCCAGCTTACCAGATCGGCCACATACTGCGGTGATATGGGGTCGAGAAACTCAGTTGCGGCTGGCAGCCCCATCTCGTTGATTTCAAGCAGAAGCTTGCGAGCATGAAAAATGCCATGCTCAATATCGTAAGTATCATCCAGATGAGGATCATTGATAAAGCCCTTCCAACCAATGGTTGTGCGTGGCTTTTCAAAGTAAACCCGCATCATTAGGCAAAGATCATCCTGGAGTTCAGTGCGCAACACTGAAAGACGGGAGGCGTACTCACGTGCGGCGTCCATATCGTGGATCGAACAAGGTCCAACAATCACCAGCAACCTCGAATCCTTGCCGGTCAATATATTTTCAACTTCACGACGTCCGGCAGCAACTGTAGCCGCAATACGCTCATCCACCGGCAGCATCTCCTTGAGTGCCTTAGGGGAGGAAAGACGGATAATTCGTGAAACTCTTAAATCATGTAGCTGTTCCATTCGTTTTACAACAATAATAACCTCATTAGAATTTACAAGAGGCAAGATAAAAAAACCGGATGAATATCATGAGCAACCACACCGATAAATTCCCCGAAAAATGAGTTGCCCGGTAAAACCTGTAGCTGATCGTTCCCTTATTTCAATGGAAGATGAACTTTGCTGCAAGTTTTCTTTAATAGAGTAACCTCAAAAGAAATATATTATAGCAGCAAAGAATGAGGGTACAGGCAAAAAAGCAGACACTGCTTTGGATGCCCTTGCCAATACAATTCCGCAAAAACCTAATAAAAAAAACCATGAACGTACTGATCACAGACGGTATTGATTCTCAATGCGGTCAGATCCTCCGTCAAAACGGCTTTACGGTGACCGAAAAGCCGAAAATCAGCAAGGAAGAACTCAAAGAGATCATCGGCGACTTCGACAAGTTGATTGTCAGAAGTGCAACAAAAGTTACCGCAGAAATTATTGAGTGCGGCATAAAACTGCGGCTTATTGGACGAGCTGGTGCCGGAGTCGACAACATCGATATTGAAGCCGCAACAAGAAACGGTATTATTGTGATGAACACGCCAGGAGGAAACACCGTTTCAGCGGCCGAGCATACCTGTGCCATGATGCTTTCAGCCGCACGCCGTATTCCCCAGGCAACGGCCGACCTGAAGCAGGGAAACTGGAACAAGACAAAATTTTCGGGCGTGGAGCTTGAGGGCAAAACGCTCTCCATTATCGGGCTTGGAAAAATCGGGCGTGAGGTAGCATCCCGGATGCAGGCCTTTGGCATGAACATCATTGCCTACGACCCCATGATTCCCGACGAATACGCCGCAAAGCTCAATATTGAACTTCTCCCCCTGCACGAAAACTTCATCCGTGCCGACTTTATCACCATCCACTCATCTCTCAACGAATCAACCCGTAACCTGATTTCAAAAAAGACGATTGAGCTGATGAAGCAGGGCGTTATCATTGTCAACTGCGCCAGGGGAGGTATTATTAATGAAGCCGACTTGGCAGAAGCCATTCTTTCAGGAAAAGTTGCCACTGCGGCACTTGATGTTTTTGATACAGAACCAGTCAAGCCGGAGAATCCCCTTCTCAGGCTCGACCAGGTGATTGCCACACCGCATATTGCCGCATCCACCACCGAGGCGCAGGAAAAGGTTGCCATTCAGATAGCAGAACAGATTGTTGAATGGAAACGCACAGGAAAGCTTGAGGGCGCCGTCAATGCCTCTGCGGTCGAACTGGCGCAGGCTCCTGGAGTGAGTTCATATCTTGCGCTGGCCGAAAAACTTGGCGCCATATTGGCGCAGATGGCACCTGCCCAGGCGAGCAAAATGACCGTTAGAACCTCCGGGGAGTTCCTTCATACCTTTAACGAAGTGATCACTGCGGCAGCTCTTAAAGGATTTCTTGATGTCCGGCAGTCAAAAGATACCAACTACATCAACGCATTCACCATGGCAAAGGAGTGCGGCATAAGTCTGGAACAGAAGTTTGAAAAAGAGAACCCCGACTATACCAACCTCATCCGCATAGAACTTGAAACAGGAACGACAAAGCGGATGATCGGCGGTACCGTCTTTGGTGACAAGGAGATCAGGATTGTGATGATCGACCGGTTCCTTGTAGAATTCAAGCCGGAAGGGAACATCATCATCTACAACAACACCGACAAGCCAGGCGTTATTGCCCATGTAACCCAGTTACTTTTACGCTATAACCTGAATGTCGCTTATGTGGCCCTCTCAAGGGATGAGGAAAAAAAGGTTGCGATGACCGCAATTGTTGTTGATGGCAATGTTACGCCTGCGCTGCTCGATGAAATAAGGGCTGTTGATGGTGTTGACGTCGCCAATCTTGTCTCGCTCTGAGAATCCTGAAAAAAATGCTCAATAAAAAACCTGCCAGCAAGGCAGGTTTTTTATTGTCTTTTACAACTGAGTGATAGCCGAAGCAGTCACCAAATTTATTTTGCCTTGGAGAAATCAATACTCAGCCACTTGTCTTCATAAGAGGCGCCTGTAGATTCCATTCCTGCAAGGAAAATCGGCAAAGCCACAATCTTCTGATAATCACCAATACGGATGGTAAGATCATCGCCAAGCTTGAGGATTTTTGGTTCAAGACCCATGTTCTCCATGAAGGGCAATCTGACACGAACCTTGTAATGGCCATCAGAAACCTTTTTGATATCAATAGGATTCTCGTTGAAGAAGATATCGAGAGGGTTCAAGTCACCATACACCTTTTCACCTACCCTGCGAAGCATCGGCATACCAACAACCTCGTCATCAAACAACGGTACTTCAGTGATGGGGATTGGTGCAAAAGCTTCCTGGATCTGCTCAATGTACTTCTGCTGAATGGCACGCCATTTCTGGAAATAGGGATCGGGGCTCTGGTCAGGCATGACGCGATTAATGGTAATACGATCAACGGTAATGCCGTAGAGGTTAAGATAGGTCAAGGCGCGCATAGACTCCTTGATAACCATCTTTTCAGGATTCATGACAAGACGCATGGTTGTTTTTGAGCTATCGGCCAGCAAATCAATAATCCCTTCAGTAGAAGAGAAGAGGTTGTCAACCTTGTCATAAACCTCTACCGGAGCTACAAAATCGTCTATTTTCTTGATTTTCTTTGAAAGCGGTCTGATAACCGGTTTCACCATGAATTTTTCAACATTGCGGATAAGCTTGATAAACCATCCAAATGTTTCAGGCAGGGAGAGCAGGCGAAGGGTTTCACCAGTAGGCGCACAGTCAACAACAAGGAGGTCATACTCCTGCTGTTCATTGTAACGCTTGATATACGAGAGCGAAAAGAGCTCTTCCATACCTGGAAGCACACCCATTTCCTCAGCATAAACACCTTCAATACCCCTGGATTCCATCAGATGGGCAAAATGTTCCCTGACGACGTCCCAGTTCAGATTGAGATCACCAAAAACGCTAACTTCCTGACCCCAGAGGTTTTCAGCAACTTTAACCGGTGAAGGTCCTAACTGAACATCGAGTGAGTCGCCCAGACTGTGAGCCGGATCGGTAGACATAATGAGGGTCTTGTACCCCATATCTGCTGCTCTGAGCGCTGTTGCAGCGGCTACAGAAGTTTTACCAACTCCACCTTTTCCGGTAAAAATGATATTACGCATACGTTTTAATGATTCTCATTTAAAGAATTATTGAATAAAGCTGTTTTTACCAACACTTATTCGCCGTCAGTTGACCAACCTGAAAAGGCTAAAGATAAGAAAATTATCCTTTATAGAACACGACGAAAAACAATAACCGTCGTAAAAAAATCTCTCCTGCAAAAAAGCCACGTTTCCAAACAACCAACAAAAATGTCTCACACTTGAGCAAGCTAAAACAAGGGCTCCCGCATGACTGGCAAGACCTTTTTTTCTTTCTGCCATTGTCACCGGGCATGATGAGCAGGTTTCTCTTGTTTTACCCGTTTATGTTTTGCTTCCAGGTGCTTCTTCGACTCAGAGTGATCTTTTTTTGCGATAAACCTGGACTGTTTTAGACTTTTCCTCGACGATGGAGTGCTTTTTTTGTCGATCACCCTGAACTGTTTTACACTCTTCCTCGATGATGACCGGCTTACCCTGACGAGAATCTCCTTGTCAAACTTGATGCTCTGACCGGGAACAATTGTCAACCTGCTGCCCAGATGGTTCAGCGCAACAAGACGCGAAAGTGTTGTATTATAAGTTTTTGCAAGAAGCAAAAGAGATTCACCTCGTTTAACCTTGTGACGCCCTATTATTTTCTTTACAACCGTCGCCCTGCTCTCTTCACTTTTTTGCGGCACCGTCGAAGATGATGTGGCGTTGATACTGCTGCCAAAAACAACAAGCTTCTGGCCAGGAGTAACCTCGGCATCTTTAAGGCTATTCCACGCTATAAGCTGACTGATATAGGCGCGGTACATCCTTGCAATCGAACCAAGACTCTCTCCTGGCTGCACAACATGAATCTTCTCTCCTCCCTTTTCAGCCGATCCGGACTCTGAAGGCTGAGTCTCAGTTCCAGCATTGAGACTTTCAAGCCGGGCATAGAGCCCCTCGCGCTCAGTAGTTACCGCAGACTTGTAAGCATAGATCTCCTCTTCGCGCTTTTGGAACTGGGCAATATATTTTTTCGGAAGACGGAGGACATTTGGTGAGGATGAGCTGGTTGAGGGTATAATACCAAGCTTATACTGCGGATTGAGGAACTGGAGATCACGCATCGGTACCCCAAGGGTCTCATTAATCTGCTCAAACGACAGAAAACGAGTCGTTTGGAGTGTGTCAACATCCTGATACAAAAATCCAGGCTCAACAGGACGAATATTATGCTCACCGGGGTAGTTCATAATATAGTTTACAGCAATAAATGCCGGTACATAACCTCTGGTTTCTGCCGGAAGGTAATCCCATATTGCCCAGTAATCCTTTATTCCACCAGCCCTCCTGATCGCCTTGTTGACATTTCCCGGACCGGAATTATATGCTGCAAGAGCAAGGAACCAGTCTCCATACATGTTGTAGAGATCACGCAAATATCGGCTTGCTGCAACAGAAGACTTGTAGGGGTCATAGCGATCCTCGATAAAAGAGGAGGACTTCATACCGTACATTTTTCCTGTTCCATACATAAACTGCCACAACCCCCTCGCCCCGGCAGAAGAGACCGCCGTCGGGTTGAGGGCAGATTCAACAATAGCGAGATATTTTATTTCAGATGGGACATTGTAGGCATCAAGCTTTTCTTCAAAAAGAGGAAAGTAGAATTTGGTCAGTCCAAGAATTTTTGACGTCGAACCTCTTTTGTCGATAGCATAAAGTTTTATAAATCCACGCACATGCTTGTTGTAGACAAGAGGTATCGCCGTTTTACGTCTGAGTGCAGAAATTCGTGCAGCATAGACAGAGTCACTGTACTGGGGTACAAACGTAGAAGGAAATCCAAACTTGTCACCCTCTTTTAATGGCACAGAAAAGTGTTCGTCCTTGAAATAGGTAGCATTCACAAGACTGTCAAGAATCTCGGAAACAGAAGAGGCGGCAAACAAGTCCTTGTTTGCTGGAACAGAATCGGCGGCACGAAGAGGTGTTGAAGAAAACTGGAAAAAAAGTGCCAACAGCAACACCCTGATCATCCTGGAAGAGAGACTGATTTTCACAAGCGGCAGTTTGAATTAGAGGAATGGTTATTAAACGATCCATGCTGCAACAGCAAAAATCCCCATCGAATCACTATACTAACATAAAAACAGTTCCTGACTATTACAATAATCGTCTGCTTTTCTTTCAACATAAAGGAATAAATCTACCGGTCAATAGCTGACCTTCCACAAAAAAAGGCCACCCGGCAAGGCTGGATTAAGCTGACTCGTCATAATCCCGCTTTCGAGCATTCGACTGAACTCTTCCGGCGAAAGAATCCCTTTTCCTGCACGAATCATGGCATCAACAAGATAGCGTACCATACTTCGCAAAAAGCGGTCCGCTGAAATCCGCAGCACCATAACATCCTTTTTACTATACCATTTGCAGGCTTTTACCGTGCATATTTTTCCCGCATTATCGCGATTCTCCCTCGAAAAAGCCGAAAAATCATGCCTCCCGATTATGAGAGAAGCCAATTGCTGCATAGGTGCAACATCAAGCGTTCCGAACGAACAGCCCGCAAAACGACCATAAATCGCCGACGGCTCCTCAAGAAGAAAATA
Organism: uncultured Chlorobiaceae bacterium; assembly: GCA_903917955.1. Taxonomy (GTDB): domain Bacteria; phylum Bacteroidota; class Chlorobiia; order Chlorobiales; family Chlorobiaceae; genus Chlorobium. Next base: position 10,336 of record CAIXCO010000316.1, read on the forward strand.
GCGATACTCTCTCTCTCTGGCACTATGGCGGGCATGAAAATCAAAATCAACCTCCACAGGGTCGTTTATCCTGATGGTTTTGGGCAGAAGCGAATTCAATGAATGGACAATTCTGGCTGGTTCCATCAATGACTCTGTAAAAAAATTTGCCGTCTGCGCCCTGGCATGAACCCCTTTGTCGGTTCTTCCTGCCGCCGCGAGAGAGACTTGCTGCTGCAAAATTTTGCCGAGAGCGGCCTCAATGACCCCCTGAACCGTTACAAAAGTACCAGACTGTCGTTGCCATCCAGCAAAAGAGGTTCCATCATATTCAACAGTAATCCGAATGTTCTTCATAAAGAGAAATAAAATCTTTAGTACATTGCCTTTTAAATAAGAATTACATCCCCGAAAAACAATAGCATAACGTTGCAGAAAACCCACCTTGCTTCACTCCTTCATACGCTGCAAAGCCTTCAACGTACGGAAACCGGAAACGGTTACAGCGTCCCCGGCATCTGGAGCGGAGAAGAGGGTTGTACCGAACAGGTCAACCCCGCGACATACTTTGGCAGAATCATCGAAACAATCCTCGGCAACAACGAGGGCCTTGCGTCAAAACCAAAAGATAAAGAGTGGAGACGCAGCACGGTAGTCTACAACCTCTTTGTCCGCCTCGCTGCCGCTTTTGACCATGATGGCGACGGTTCCATCAGCACTGAACCGCTTGCCAACGGCTTCAGGGAGACCGGCACCCTTTTAAAAGCCATCGCGCTTCTGCCGTATATAAAAAATCTTGGTGCAAATACCATCTACCTTCTTCCACTCACTGAAATAGGTCAGCAAAGCAGAAAAGGCTCTCTCGGCTCTCCCTATGCTGTTAAAAATCCACGCAAGCTTGACCCATTGCTTGCTGAACCAGCACTCGGACTTTCGGCGGAAATGCTCCTCAAAGCATTTGTTGAGGCGGCGCACCTCCTCGACATGCACGTCGTGCTGGAGTTTGTTTTCAGGACAACCTCTGTTGACAGCAGTTGGGTACAAGAGCATCCGGAATGGTTTTACTGGCTGAAAGAGAATGAACAAACCCGCAACTACGGGCCACCCCATTTTGATCAGCAGACCCTTAACCGCATTTTTGAGGTCGTTGACCGCCATGAGCTGCACAATCTTCCCTGCCCCCCGGCAAACTACCGTGAGCAGTTCGTTAAGCAACCGGTGAGGCTTTCTGATACTGATGAGACCCTTCAGGGCATTGCGGCAGATGGCACAGCGTGCCATATTGCAAGCGCATTCTC
>CAIXCO010000317.1 GCA_903917955.1 uncultured Chlorobiaceae bacterium
AAGTTTTGATTGTTCAGGTCGATCGTGTCGCATACGCTCCTGTTTCTTTTCGCACCAGATGTTTTGCTCAGTTTTCCCGCTGCCGATGGGGCTTGGCGTTCCCAGGTTGTTCATTAACACTGATGCGTCTGTCTCGTTTTCTGTCAAAATGCTTTATCTTTCGGAGTGTAGTAAGAAATGTGTGGAGTTGTGTTGGTGTTTTACCGTACCGATGTCTGTTATGGGCTAACGAGTTAAACCGTGTGATGATGAAAAAGCTGCCAGTGGGCATACAGACCTTCAGTGAAATCATTAACGACGATTATCTTTATCTTGACAAAACAGGGATAGCCTATAGCCTGATTGACAGGTTTAAATATGTCTTTCTGTCGCGGCCCCGGCGATTCGGGAAAAGCCTGTTTCTTGACACGCTGAAAAATATTTTTGAGGGGAAGCGGGAGCTTTTCAGGGGGCTGTTGATTGAGGAGCCGTGGAACTGGGAGGTGAGCTATCCGGTCATCAAGATCAGTTTCAGTGGCGGAATACGCAGTCAGGAAACCCTTCGCAAAAACCTTTTCTATATCCTGAAGGACAATCAGGAACGGCTTGATGTTACTTGTGAGGAGAAAGAGGATCCAAACCAGTGTTTTGCAGAACTCATCAAGAGGGTCTCTAAAAAGTATCACCAGAAGGTTGTTATTGTGGTTGATGAGTACGACAAGCCGATTTTGGACAATATTGAGAACATTCCTGAAGCTCTTCTCATCCGTGATGGAATGCGGGACTTTTATACAAAAATCAAGGAGAACGACGAGTATCTGCGCTTCGCCTTCCTTACCGGAGTGAGTAAATTCGCCAAAGTGTCGCTCTTCAGCGGCCTGAACAATCTTGAAGACATCAGCCTGAACCCTGACTATGGCAATATTTGTGGTTACACTCAGCTTGATGTTGATACCACCTTTGCCCCTTATTTCGAAGGTGTGGATATGGAGCAGGTCAAACGGTGGTACAATGGTTATAACTTTTTGGGTGACAGGGTGTATAACCCTTATGATATTCTGCTGTTTATCAAGAATCAGCGGATGTTCAAAAACTATTGGTTCGAGACAGGAACGCCAAAATTTCTGATTGATCTCATTAAAAAGAACAGTTATTTTGTTCCCAGGTTACATAGTTTCCGGGTTAATGAGTCTCTGGTTAACAGCTTTGACATTGAGGCTCTTAATCTGGAGACTATTTTGTTTCAGGCTGGTTACTTGACCATCAAGCGCTTGATGCTGTCGGGTAAGGGACTTCGATATGAGTTGGGATTTCCCAACAAAGAGGTGCAAATGAGTTTTAATGATTATATTCTGGAATCAATGACCAGCGTTTCGGAGAAGGAGTTGATTGGCGATGAGCTGCTTGATCTCATTGAGGCCGGTGATGTTGGTGGTCTGGAACCTGTTATTAGACGCCTTTTTGCAAGCATTGCCTATAATAATTTCACCAACAATGATATTGAGCGTTATGAGGGCTTTTATGCCAGCGTGCTCTATGCCTTTTTTGCCAGTATCGGGGTCGATATCATCGCCGAGGATGTGAGCAACAAGGGCAGAATTGACCTGACGGTGAAGGCCGGGGCGAGAACCTTTCTTTTTGAATTCAAGGTGACCGATGGAGAGCCGCTTGAGCAAATCAGGAAGATGAGATATTATGAGAAGTATGGTGGCGAACGCTACCTGATTGGCATTGTTTTTGACACGAAGCAGAGAAATGTCAGCAAGTTTGAGTGGGAGACGATGTAACGCTTTTTCCAGGTTCCGTTGCGTAAGAATATCTTTGCGGTTATCTTAACGCTTTGTATTCATTAATTTTTCGTTACTTTTGTGATTTTTGTGCATAAAATATTTGTAGCCGGTCACCAGGGGATGGTTGGCTCCGCCATCGTGCGTCATCTTCTTGCCGGGGGATTACAGGCTGAGAATCTGCTGTTGAGAACTCATGCTGAACTTGACCTCACCTGTCAGGCGGATGTTCGAGCATTTTTTGAGCATGAAAGGCCCGCACAGGTTTATCTTGCGGCGGCAAAAGTTGGTGGTATTCATGCCAACAATTGTTTTCCGGCGGAGTTCATTTATCAAAATTTGATGATTGAGGCCAATATTATTCATGAGAGCTGGCGAGTGGGTGTGCAAAAGTTGCTTTTTCTTGGTTCGAGCTGTATTTATCCCCGATTGGCGCCGCAGCCGATGCAGGAAAGTGCCCTTTTGACGGGTCTGCTGGAGCCAACCAATGAGCCCTATGCCGTTGCCAAGATTGCTGGTATCAAGCTCTGCGAAAGTTATAACCGCCAGTATGAAGAGAGCCATGGTACCGACTATCGCAGCGTCATGCCAACCAACCTCTATGGCCCCGGTGACAATTATCACCATGAAAACAGTCATGTTATCCCTGCCATGATTCGCCGTTTCCACTATGCAAAACTTGATATGGAGGCTAACTCAGCACTTGGCACTCAGCACTCAGTAGTGGTATGGGGTACTGGCACACCGCTGCGGGAGTTCCTTTATGTGGATGATATGGCCGCAGCAAGCCTCTTTGTGATGAATCTCGACAAGGCCGTGTTTGCCGCCCACACCACTCCCATGCAGAGCCACATCAATGTTGGCAGCGGCAGGGAGATCACGATCAAGGAGCTTGCTGAAAGCGTCGCAAAAGTGGTTGGCTACTCGGGAGAGATTGAGTTCGACCCATCAAAACCGGATGGCTCACCCCGTAAACTGATGGAGAGCCGCCGCATCAATAACCTTGGATGGAGGCCGACAATGGGGCTTGAAGAGGGGTTGGCGCTCGCCTATAACGATTTTTTGATTAACCACCAATGAAAGTTGCTCTTGTTACTGGTATAACTGGCCAGGATGGATCCTATCTGGCAGAATTTTTGCTTGAAAAGGGGTATGAGGTGCATGGCATTAAGCGTCGGGCGAGTTCCCTCAATACCCAGCGTATCGACCATCTCTATCGCGATCGTCATGACATTGAAAAGGAGTCACTTCCCGGCACGCATCATCCGCAGCTCTATCTTCATTATGGTGACTTGACTGACAGCAGCAACCTCACCCGCATTCTCGAAGAGGTGCAGCCGGATGAAGTTTATAATCTTGGTGCGCAGAGCCATGTTGCGGTGAGTTTTGAGTCGCCGGAATATACAGCGGATGTTGATGCCATGGGCACCCTGCGTTTGCTTGAGGCGATCCGCTTTCTGGGGCTTGAGAAAAAGACGCGCTTTTACCAGGCTTCGACTTCGGAACTCTACGGGTTAGTGCAGGAGACGCCGCAACGGGAGAGTACCCCTTTTTATCCCCGGAGCCCTTATGCTGTAGCAAAACTTTACGCCTACTGGATGACGGTCAATTATCGTGAAGCGTACGGCATGTACGCCTGTAACGGTATTCTTTTTAACCATGAGTCACCGCGTCGGGGTGAGACTTTTGTGACGCGCAAGATTACCCGGAGCCTTGCCAATATCAGCCAGGGGCTTGAGGAGTGCCTCTATATCGGCAACATCAACGCCTTGCGCGACTGGGGCCATGCCAAGGATTATGTGCGTATGCAGTGGATGATGTTGCAGCAGGAGGTGCCAAAGGATTATGTGATTGCTACCGGGGTGCAGTACAGCGTCCGCCAGTTTATCGAGCGTGCGGCGGCGCAGCTTGGCATCACCATCCGGTGGCAGGGAGAGGGGAGAGAGGAAATGGGCATTATTGAGCGGCTCACCATGCCGCACCCTTCGCTTACTCTTGGGGAGGTAATTGTCCGAATCGATCCGCGATATTTTCGTCCTGCAGAGGTGGAGACCTTGCTTGGTGACCCGGCGCGAGCGAAGGCCGAACTTGGCTGGGTGCCGGAGATTACGCTTGACGAGATGGTTGAGGAGATGGTGGCGCACGATCTCGATCTTGCCCGGCGTCATGCGCTTCTCAAGGCCAATGGTTACCGTGTGGCGGTCAGTAAAGAGAGCTGAAATTTTTGTTTGACAGCTCTGTTTTCGGGTGGGCAGTTTTGCAGGGATGGATTGAGCTGATGGTATTGGTTAAATGATGCACAGATGTTACATTTTTTTTTGTAGCTGAGCTGCTGGTACTGAATAATTTTTTTTTTGGCCTTACTTACTGCATGATTGAATGACAGACGCCGAAGATTTAAAGTGGTATGCGCTCTATGTTCGTTCCCGGTATGAAAAGAGGGCGCATGAGCTGCTTCTTGAGCGGGGGGTTGTGAGTTTTTTGCCGCTGCTTGATACTTGGAAGTTGTGGAGTGACAGAAAGAAAAAGGTTTCGGAGCCTCTTTTTCGCGGTTATCTTTTTGTCAATATTGAGATTCGGCGTGATAAGATTACGGTGCTTGATACGGAGGGTGTGGTGAAGTTTATCGGGATTAGTCAAACGCCTTCGGTCATTTATCAGCGTGATATTGATTGGCTCAAGCAGTTGGTCAGGGAGCCTGATGCCATTCACCGGAGGGTTGACTCTCTGCCTCCGGGCCAGAGGGTGAAGGTACTTGCCGGTCCGTTCAAGGATTTGGAGGGTGTTGTGGTCAAACAGGGGAGGGAGTCGCGGCTGGTGGTTTATTTTGCGAGTATCATGCAGGGGGTTGAAGTGACCATTTCGCCCGATGTGTTGCTGGCTGTTGCCGGTGGCTGCTGTAAACGAACCCGCTAAGTGCCCTCTTTCACCTCGCCAGCAGCCTTGTCGCCCTCATTTCCCCCTGTTGTGCGTCCCCATTCCGAGACGTTAAATGCGCCCCGTCCCAGAGTAACGTCAAACTGGGTTAACCACGATGCAGGCGCCACGGAACTATACCAAGGCCAGACGGTTTCGTTCGAATGGCAGTTTTTGCAGGCACGGCCAAAAAGTTCATTGGTACGGGGGGAGTCCCATTTCGGTTCGCCACTGATTGCAGGATTTTTGTGG
>CAIXCO010000318.1 GCA_903917955.1 uncultured Chlorobiaceae bacterium
GTTCTCTCCGGTATTGAAGGGCGTGGTGGTTCCTGCACGGCAGGCATATTCCCATTCCGCCTCAGTTGGCAAGCGGCAGCGCTTTCCTGTTTTGGCCGTCATCCATCGGCAAAAGGCTACCGCATCATTCCAGCTCACGTAAAGTACCGGGTGGTTGTAGGCATGATGCCCGCAAGAGCGAGCGTTGCCAGACAGACAATCACCAGCCAGCGTGCGCTACTGCGTACGACCGACATGCCAAACGATTCGGCATTTACCAGCTTAACGTTGCCCATCCACTTCACCTCCCTGTTTACACACTGAACAGATTCGCTTCCCTGAAAACGTTAAACTTGCTGAACACCATGAACAACGGTGATAGAAGCGTGTTGAGGCGCAGCATTATTGCTCACTGATACCTTGCAATAAAGCAGCAATATCCGACACGCTCAAACCCGTGAGTTCGGCTATGGCATCAAAAGCAATACCTTTTCCAGCCATGTTCAACACAATGGCTTTTGATGCCTTTTCTATTCCTTTTTCCACACCTATTTCCATTCCTATTTCCACACCTTTGGCGATGTTTTTTTCGGCTCCGGAGGCGATGACGCTGGCTACATCAGTGTACTCTTTCAGACGAACCTCATAGACTTGACGCTCCTCTTCATTAAACATCCTGTCAATGGCGGCAATGGCTTTCACGATATTTTTGTCGGATGCAAGCTCTTTTGGCATATGCTCCCGGTCAAGCTGATGCGCGGTCGTTAAAAAGCTGCTCCAGCGATCAAGAGCGGTCTGGATTTCATGGTACGTTTTGGTAAACTTTTTCAGCTCGATGTAGTGCAGTTCAAAAACATCGTGCAGTTTATCATCTTTGCCGGTGGCAGTATTGATGATTTTGTAGCAACTGTGAACCTCCTCTGAATCAGGCACAAAGTCGTAATCGAGAATATTGATGCTGATGGTTTTCTTCAGCTCCTTGTACATCATCCCTTCACCGAGCTGTTCCGTCACCAATTTTGCCCAGTAATAAATAGCGCGTTTATCGAAGTTGTTGTCTTCGCGGATCTGCATTTCAACATTGAACCAGCGACCATTTTGAGCCTTGGCCTTGATGTCGAGTATAGAAATTTTATCCGCCCGGTAATCGGCCAGATTATAGGGATTTTTCAACTCCACCTCCACAACCTGCTCCTCTTGGGAGACAATGGCGTTAATCAGGGAGATGAGTAAATCTTTGTTCTCTTCGCTGCCAAAGAGCTTTTTGAAGGCGAAATCGACGCGGGGATTTATTTTGCACATGATTGTATCCGGTTCATAATCATCAAAAACGGGGGGAAATTTTTGCCGGCATTTATCGGCGCAACATCCTGACTGCTTATTTTAACGTATACTTGAGCGAAGTACAAAAAATTTTCTTCTCAACAAAAAAAATCTGGCCGCCACGAGGCGGCACTGCGTCGTTCACTGACGAAAAAGAGTTGTGCACAGCCGCTCGTCCCTCGCTGCCGTTCTCAACTCTTTTGTCAGCTCTCTCTTTGCTCAAAAGTAAAGTCGAAATGAGCAGCCAACTGACTACGGGACGAAGGCCAGGCGGAAGCCAGCAATGTAGCGACGGTCGTCGGGGGTGTCGCTACCACGAAAAGCCGAGCGACAGTACCTCGCACGGCTGCGCCAGCAGCCACCACGCAAGACACGGTTCGAACCCGTTGCAATACCAGCGGGATTTACAACCATACCTTTCTTCTTGCACTCCTCGTAATATTTATCCCCGTAACAGTCTCCACACCACTCAAAGACATTGCCGTGCATGTTGTACAAACCCCACGCATTGGGCGCAAAACTCTCAACCGGAACGGTATTCTCCCGGTATACTCCCTTCTGATTGTTGTTATACGGATAGTTGCCATCATAGTTTGCCTGTCCGGTCGTCAGATTCTCTCCCGTGTTGAAGGGGGTTGTAGTTCCTGCACGGCAAGCGTACTCCCATTCGGCTTCCGTTGGCAAGCGAAAGGGCTTTCCTGTTTTTTCAGACTTCCATTTGCAATAGGCTACAGCGTCATTCCAGCTCACATGTAACACCGGATGGTTCTCTTCTGCCTGAGTCCGCTCACTACCCGAAACACCATAACGCCAGTTAATGCCAGCCCTCTTCTTCCACTCTTTGCCATCCCAAACGTAACTGCCATCTCCTTTTTCGGCATCAGTCCGATACCCCGATGCTTCAACGAATTTCCGGAACTCGACAACCGTCACGGCATAGCGGCACAGATAAAAGTCACTGACCTTCACCTGATGCTGAGTCTCATTATCAAATCGGTCAACTTCCCCTGTCGGGCTTCCCATGGTAAAGAGAGCGCCGCGTATGAACACAAAGTCTGGTGGCATCTCAGGCGGCACAACTGCTGGAGCTGGTGGATGTATGGGGCTTTTCCTTACTGGTAAATCAGCAACCGGAGGCAGGAAAATTCTGGAGGTTATAGCCCCAAGGCATTGGAGGAATTTGAGATGAGAACGGTCATTATTCCACTCAGAAAGATCCGCCGCATGGATATGGCTGAATCCAAATGGCGGCTCAACGGCGTCAAGAAGCGCCGGAACCAGAATGCCCCGTTTTTTTGCTTCATCAGCTTCAGCAATGACCCAGTCGGAAGTGATGGAATGGTGAGACCAGACGACAAGGACACAACGGGATTCGTCCAGCCTCTTTTTGATATAACTCCGCCATGTCTCCCCTGGAGGAATCTCCAGATCCCAGAAAACGCTCCAGCCATGTTTTTGCAGCTCCATGACAATGGGCTCAACCCGTTTCATATCTTTGCGGGAGTAGCTGACAAAAATATCAGTCTTGAACTCAGTGCCTTGCGCCTTGGCGGGCGTCTCTGCTCTGTTGTCACTGATGACGGGCTGGTACAACGACAAAAAAGCTTTCATTTCGCCAACCCAGCGGGGGCATTCATGATCGCTCAATCCATCAATGTATCTCTGCCTTTTTTGTTGAAACCTGACCTTGTCATCACCCCGGAATGGCAATTTCGCCGCTTCGAGCAGAGCGTCGCCAAGAGTTGCAGGATTATCGAGCATCCTGATAATTTCTTCAACAGTCATACTCATCAGTTTTTTCCCGCGATCTCCTCTGACTCTTTTTCAGAATAAAAAAATGCCCGTAGTCTTCGAAACGGCTATCCGGCTCGTCCTACCAACAACGGGCATTGTATTGTCTGCTCTTTGCCCTGAACACTTTACAGGGACAGGGCCATCAATCTGTTCAGAGGCAGTCATCCGACTTTACTTTGAGCTACGGGACGAAGGCCAGGCGGAAGCCAGCATTGTTGCGACGGTTGTCGGGGGTGTCGTTATTACGATTAGCCGAGCGACAGTTCCTCGCATTGCTGTTCCAGTTGCCACCACGCAAGACACGGTTCGAACCCACGATTGATGCCCCTTCTTAGGTCATGCAGACCACTCACTATACACATTTTTTCTGAATTCTCTTGCCTTATGCGGTGAAGAATGCCAATGGCATGAAGCAGGATGCCGAGCTGGGGCCCGGGCGCTCCCAGAAAAAAAATCCGGCCGCCACAAGGCGGCACTGCGTCGTTCACTGACGTAAAAGAGTTGGCCAAAGAATATTGCACCATTTACTGTTTATCAAGGCTTTATCAATGCGGATCAACCAAGAAATCCGAAAAATGGGGCACTGGTAACGGATTAGGTTGGTGGAATAGCGCTATATGCCTTAAAAAAAAGTAATTACAAGCGTTTTTTTTAATCATAAGAAAACGAACTCTTTTTTTACGAATAATATCTAAATTAATTTGAATAAAAGCGCCGA
>CAIXCO010000319.1 GCA_903917955.1 uncultured Chlorobiaceae bacterium
AGACCTATTTCAGGCTGGTCAAAAGTGTTGAAGAGGATCCGGCCATGCCGAACAAAAAAGCGCGAAAAAAACTGGCCAAGTTCATGGCGCTCCATCCCCATAACATCGAACAAAAAACGGAGATCATGGTGGAGCATTTCCGTGCGCATGTGAAGCAGAAGCTTGGCGGTAGGGCAAAGGCGATGGTGGTAACCGGTTCGCGCCTGCACGCCGTGCGCTACATGCTGGCCTTTCAGCGCTACATTGAGGAGAACCACTATGCCGATATCCGTCCGCTGGTGGCCTTCAGCGGCACCGTCAGAGACCCTGCATCAGGAGATGAATACACTGAGCCCTCCATGAATCTTGATGTGGTGAGCGGAAAGCATATCGGGGAGACACTGTTGCCCGACAAGTTCGACTCGTCAGATTATCAACTGTTGCTGGTCGCCAACAAATACCAGACCGGTTTTGACCAGCCGCTGCTGTGCGCCATGTATGTTGACAAACGGCTTGACGGTGTTCAGGCAGTGCAAACGTTGAACCGGCTCAACCGTAACAGTGCAGGCAAAGAGGCTCCTTTTGTGCTCGACTTTGTCAATGAAGCGGAGGATATTTACAAGGCGTTCAAACCCTATTACAATGTAACGACGCTCGAAGAGCCATCCGACCCCAACCATCTTGAAAAGCTCAAGCATGAGTTGAATGCCATGCAGGTCTATTTATGGTCTGAAGTTGCAGGGTTTTGTCGTGTTTTTTATCTGCCGCACTCCAGACAGAATCCTTCAGACCACGCTCGTATGGAGAAGATGGTGCAACCGGCAGTAGACCGCTTCAAGGCTCTTGATGAAGAAAAGAGAGTGGCTTTCTATGAAAAAATAACCGCTTATACGCAGTTCTATGCCTTTATCAGCCAGATTATTCCCTATTCCGATCAAGAGCTGGAGATGCTTTACAGCTTCAGCCGATATCTGATACCGCATCTTGACCCTGGCGACACCGGGGCAAATCCTGATCCTGAAAAGGAGGTTACCCTCCAGTATTACCGGATAGAAAAAGTGATGTCGGGCGCGATTATGCTTGAGAGTGACGAGCGGTACGGCGTCAAATCGCCGACCGCTGTCGGCACAGGCAAGGCAAAGGATGAAGAGAAGCCTCTCTCCGAGATTATTCAGGCGCTGAACGAACGATTCGGCACCGACTTCACCGACGAAGACCGCCTCTTCTTCGATCAGATCATGGAAAAAGCTGCCAAGGATGAGCGGGTCATACAAACCGCAATGGCCAATCCTCTCGACAAGTTTGAACTTGGCATCAAAACCATTATTGAGTCACTGATGATGCAGAGAATGGCCGAAAACGACGGCATTGTCACCCGGTATATGGACGATTCGAGTTTTCAGAAAACAATATACCCGATACTCGCAAAGGAGATCTACAGGAGTATTCTTGAGAGACAGGAGTGAGGATGGGGGCAACTCTCCGGGATTTCCGGATAGTTCATCAGCACGGCGATAACTGGCAACATTGACGTACAGAAAACGGTATAAAGGGAACTTGTGCAAAATTGACACAAGTTGGAACTGCCAAGGATTGCTTTATGGTTGACCGAGCCGAAACAGAAAAACTGGAACGCAAACCTATGTAAACATTGATGAAATATTTGTAAAAAAAGGTTATGCTTTGGATAGTGGTGTCTTCAGCAGATTGAACAGAGATTGATTTATCGGAAATCCGTATACTACGATGGGCAAGTACTCCAAACTCAAGGAAAGAATCCTGTCAGGTACGGCGGACAACAATATTGAGTTTCGGGAACTCTGTCAGTTCCTCATTCGCCTCGGATTTGAAGAGCGTGTCAGGGGAGATCATCATATATTTGTAAAGGATAACATTACAGAAATTATCAACTTGCAGCCAAATGGGAGTAAATCCAAGCCTTATCAGGTCAAGCAGGTCAGATCAATGTTAATAAAATATATACTCGGAGATGCCGATGTCGATTAAATACGAATTGATTATCTACTGGAGCAAAGAAGACAATGCTTTTATTGTGGAAGTCCCGGAACTTCCCGGGTGTATGGCTGATGGAGCAACTTATGAAGAGGCCGTAACGAATGCTCAAAGAGTTATTGAAGAGTGGGTCGAAACTGCTCATTCACTTGGCAGGCCAGTGCCAGAACCAAAGGGGCGGTTGATGTATGCTTGATCATGGGAACAGAACACTCAATAAAGAAACCCGAAGAGCCAGAGTGGAATTTTGTTCTGAAATCCTGTCTCGATATCGTCAGCGACAACAAAGCTCTTCTTGCGCACCAGATTCAGCAGCCTTGCATCCTGCAGATTTTCCAGATATTCATAGAGACGTGGCCGCGATATATCGGTTGCCTCTGCCAGTTTTGAGATATTCGGGCTAAACGGAACGCTTGTTGCCAGAAGGTAGAGCAGCTTTTTGAGCTTTGAAAGCTGCTGCACTTCGATGCGATTGACCAGAGGAAGATCAACTTCAAGAATATGGTTGATAACCTCCCTGAGTCGAAAGATGTAGGTGCCCGAACTCTCCAGAAAGAAGGGATAGTAGCCGATCTGCTGATAATCACGAAAGAGCCGACGAACCGTTATCTCACCGCAAAGGGTTTCGGCAATCTGGCAATGCCCCGCAGCAAACCTATGCGGCGACGGCCTTGTTGGTTGGTCTTCCATAAGTCAATTTTAATTCCAACCGAGCAGCTAATGCTTCGATTCTGGCATGGGTATCTGAAACATATTTGGCAAGATCGTGCTCAGCCTTCTCGTCCAGAATTTTTTGGGTTTTGACTTTTTCGATCAGAAGCTCATTATCATTCATCAGGTTTCTCCGAAAATAATTCTAATGGGGTGACAATTTCCGGTGTCGGCAGGTTCAATCGGGCATTTATCACACGAATATGATGGCGTTTGTTGGCATTCGCCAAGTGATTGCAGTTCCAGGTTGACCTTTGGTTTCAGGGATTTGTGAGAACACTTTCAATGTACAAGTTACTTTATTTCAGTGTGTCAGGACAAAATTGATAACCGTTTGGCTCAACCAGATACCATGCTCCCGCATCCGACTTATTGCATCAGGCATGGATATGCTATACCCTGTAGATTTCGCTTTCAGCAGTACACCGATAGCGCCGGTAACATTCAGGTTTGACAAACGAGCAGTACGCCTGCCAAGGAGTTCATCAATGCATACCAGAGTAATGCCAAGCTGCAAGGCGGTTTGTATAACAGATGCTTCTCCGCTATCGAGCGTGTTTCGCAGATAGGGCATGAGTTTCAATGGCTCGGGGCTAATATCCAGCTATGATGCCTGCTCAAATACCTCAATTCCAAAAGCATCGCGGCCACCTGCCCGGATTTCTTTAGCCACTTCATACGGTACAACGACCTTTGAGTAGAGGTAACGAAGCACATCAAGATTACCGGTCGCGGCGGTCAATGCAATAAGTGGCGTGGTGTTAACAACAACCACTTTGGTTTGATCAGGCATTGCTGACATCCTGGGCAAGTTCGTTCGGATCAAGATCAATCATTGGGACACCATATCGGTGCAGTTCAGCCAGAAATTCGACCCTGCTCATGCCGATGAGCGTAGCAGCCATCCCCGACGAGAGCCGTTTCATTTCAAAAAGTTTGATGGCCATGGCCAATTTGGCCTCTGTTATGAATTGCTGCGGTGTGCATTGAGCTGCATCAGGCACATTGCCTGGCACTTCAAGAAGGAGTTGCATGATTTTCTATGCTCAAACATTATCAGGACACCCGGATCGGTGTGGGTCGACTCAACATCAAGAAGCACATTTTTTACGATAAAAAGAACAGATATTAATAAACGCCGGTATATCCCTGCGCCACATCAAACAGTAATTCCGTGGACTGCGAACACCTATTCCGCCAATACCAGAACGAACCTGTCGTTCTGGGCTGGGGTGAAGTAAAAGCTGCCGCTCTTGCCAAAATCAAGCGATGAGCCTGCAACTTGGTAATAAAATCCCCTTCGGTTGAATTGTATTTTGTGTATTATTCCGCTATAGAATGAGAGGACTTCACCGGTCAGGTGGTTCGATCAACGTATTGTCAATGGTGGCGCTGTTCGCACATTTTTCAAACAGAAACGATTTATGAAAAAGATCCATTTTCTGGTCCGGTTACTCTCTGTTGTAACATTGTGGTCACTTTTGAGCTTCAGTGCTTTTGCCGTAGAGTTCAACTCCGGAGCGGCAAAGCATGAACCGATCACTGAGCACTTGATAACCATGGTAGAGCATAACACTGAGCTGAAAAGTATGCTCGTCGAGTCCATCGATAAAACAACCAAAATTAATCCGGACAAGGTAACCAACCCGGTCAGGACGCTGGAGGAGTATTATAATTTTATAGATTGGGCGGCAAAAGCACTGCCTTGGTCAATTCTGCCAAACGCTCCCTGGTCATCTCTCTACGATCAGATTGATCAGAGCCTCGATTACTTCTACTTCGTCAACGATCAGCCCCTTTTGCAACTAAAAAATAAAGGGTATTACCATAACTCTCTGCAATACCATGAACCCTATCGTACCTGGTTGATCAACTTCACAAAGGAGTGGGGGCTCTATTTAAGTAAAGAGGACTCCTGGAACGATGCGTACTACAAAAAAGCCCTGGAAGATGAACGATTCGGGCTGAACAAGGGCTGGTATGAAGATCCTTCAAACTGGAAAACATTCAACGACTTTTTTGCACGCTATCTGAAATCGCCTGATCAGCGACCGATAGCAGCCCCGAATGACCCGTCAGTCGTAGCATCCCCTGCCGATTCAAAGCCTCAGGGTGTATGGAAAATCGACCAGCACTCAAATATTGTGAATAAAAAAGGGGTCACCATCAAATCCGGTGTGTTCAAGTCCATAGCTACCCTTGTCGGTGAAGGGAGCGCATACAGGAATGCATTTGCCGGAGGAACATTAACACACACCTTTCTTGATGTAAACGATTATCATCGCTATCACTTCCCTGTTGACGGAACCATAAGGGAGGTACGGATTATTCAGAGCGATGATGCTGTTGGCGGTTATTTAACATGGGACCCCAAGGGTAAAAAATATGCTCTTGATGCAAACACTCCCGGTTGGCAGAATATTGAAACCCGTGGCTGCGTCATTATCGAAACAAAACAGTATGGCCTTGTAGCATTTCTGCCTATTGGCATGTCACAGGTATGCTCCGTTAATTTTGAAAAGAGTGTCAAGGTGGGCAGTACCGTCAAAAAGGGCGATATGCTGGGATACTTCCTGTTTGGCGGCTCAGACTGCGTCATACTCTTTCAAAAGAAGGTTGATTTTGCATTAACAGCGCAGAAAGAGAGCGGTGGCAGCTATAAACACATTTTAATGGGCGAAGAGTACGGCAAAGTGACCATGAGAAAATGATCTGATCGGTATCAGCATATCAAACGGCTCTACCCAGTATTTACAATGGGGCACCCTTCAGGACTGACATATCATTCACGCAGGATAAGCCCCCGAGTGGGTGGAATCCGCTCACGATGGGTGCCGCCCGTAGAACCTCATAACCTTACAGGCAAATGAAAAAAACGAAAATCAAAACAACCTTGTGCAAGCTTGACAAGCACGATATGGAAGAACGTATGCCGGATATCGTATCTCTTGTTTCTGAGCCCAAATTTATTTGTCGCAAATGTGCAAGAGTTGCAAAAAATAAAAAGCATCTGTGCCAGCCAATAAAAATCAAATCGTCAGCAAAAAACGGCGACTGATAAAATCACCTTTACCTGATAACTCAACCGTGTTTTCAACAAGGCCAGGATGAAAGGCGCTGGCGTTGCGCAGTTGATTGACGAAAAAGAGTTCCCGCAAGGTGCCGTTATTGAGCTATTTGCTGCTTTTTGTAAAACAGATTTTACAAAAAGCAGCAAATACTGTTACATCACAAAACAAGCTATGAGTGGTATGAATAATTGTCTTCAAAAATTTTCAGAATCAGACGGAACACATCACGACACACCGGTAAATCATGGTACAATGCCATACCACAAAATTATTTTTTTAACCCATGTAGGGGCGTATCGCCATACGCCCCTACTAAAAGACCCAGACAGGCCGCACCCGCCACTCGACGTTCTCGTAGCCGACACCTTGGTACCCGTTGCCGAAACCCTGGAACCATGCGAAAGTAGTAGCGCTGTACTCCGTAGAACTCCAGTAGCCGTCGTCCACAAAACACCCAACAGCACTACACATATTATACATCGCTCTTAACTGCTCTTTATTCGGTAAAAACCAATCACTATAGCCATTGCTTACAAGATTTTCACACGCTAACTCGGCATCTATCCAAGTCATACCATTCTGAATATCGGATTTTGCTGCAACAAGGCCATGCTTGCCAGTTCCATCAACATAAAAGACGATACCTCCAAGATACCGATGATCATTATCGTACTCGTCCCCAATCTGTACCGCTGAGGCTACTACGGAAACCGTCACCATACTCAAACAGGTAAACAAGAGCATTATCCAGAGCCGGGCAAAGCGTGCTTTTGCACGAAGTTTCATGATGATTGTTGTTTGGTTACCGTGATTTGTAAAAACACTCCCAGTGTACAAAATGTACAGGGATATTTGTTTACAGTGAGGCTGGCGATTGAACGGACACAAGCACAATCCCCCCGGGAACTCATTGCACCCAAAAACCATTCCTGTACACAGAAAGATGCTCAAAAACAGAGATTAATTGTGGTCGCAGGTACGAATGGTTCGTCGAAAACAATCCGTACCGAAAAACTGCCAAGCCCTGAATGAATAGATGGGAGAGGCTGTATTTTTTTCAAACTTTAATTTTATCTTTCTCCCTTTACGGTCTCTCGCTAATTTTGGAGGTGTTTCATGGCTCAAGATATTGTGTGCACTATCGATGATGATGACAATCACATGCTTGAAATGCGTGCTGCCCGGCACGGTTGGAGCATGGAAGAAGAGGTGCGACAGATTTTGCTCAGTGCTGTCAGCGATGAGGTTCCAGCATATCAAAATCTTGGATCACGTATTGCTGCCCGGTTTGCAGGCGTTGGCCTGACCGAACCACTGGTTGAACTCCGTGGGCACACCATTGAACCGATGGGCTTCAGCTCTTGATTATGCTCGACACCAACGTCTTGTCTGGCCTGATGCAGCAGCAGCCCGACCCGCAGGTAGTGGCTTGGCTGGACGGGCAGTCTGCCGAATCCATCTGGTTGAACAGCGTCACCTTATTTGAAATCCGATTCGGTTTGGCCTTGCTGGCATCCGGTCGCCGCAAAAAATTGCTTTATGAACGATTCGAGGAACTTCTGCAAGATGACTTGCAAAACCGTGTCCTGCTCTTTGATACCAACGCTGCAGCACAAGCAGCACAATTGGTGGCTGATCGCAAGGCTGGAGGTCGTCCGGTAGATATGCGTGACACCTTTATTGCAGGTATTGCTTTGGCACACAAAGCAATACTGGCAACTCGTAATATTCGACACTTTAGCGACTTGTCTGTTATCATTGTCAATCCTTGGGACTGCCAAGCTTGAAAAGAGAAGTGTTGCCCCCATTAACCATTTCCATACAAGCCCACCCCATTGCATACAATCCTTTTATTATGTACACTATAACCCCTTTTCAAAAATACGGACACGCATGAACCATGAATATTGACCGGCGCCTCTTTCAGTTGCTTAAAGAAGATGGACGGCCCTTTATTGTTTCGATTATATCGGGAGTTCTGGCTGCGGGGATGCTGATTGCCCAGGCATTCTACCTCAGCCTCGTAATCGACAGCGCCTTTATCCAGAAGAGCGGCATGGAGAGGCTCGTGTTGCCGCTCAGCCTCTTTGCTCTTTTCAGCACCTTACGGATGGCCTTCAACTGGTTCTCCCATACCGAAGCGAACCGAGGCACGCTCATTATCCGCGAGAAAGTCTTCACTCGGCTCATCAGCACGGTTGGTGTCCTTGGGCCGCTCTATGCCAGGTCAGTGCAGAGCGGACGGCTCAGTACCACACTCCTGAAGGGGGTTGAAGCGCTCGACGCCTACTACAGCCAGTACATTCCGCAGCTCTTTTTTGCCCTCTTTACGCCGCTCCTTATTGCGGGCACCATCATGCCCGGCGACCCT
>CAIXCO010000320.1 GCA_903917955.1 uncultured Chlorobiaceae bacterium
GCGCTGCCGCAAGAAGAGCCGCGCCAAACACTGTCGAGCTTGTTGTGGGTATCGGTGCCATAGTTTCATGTTTGTATGAAATCAGAAAAAAACCCCTCCTGATGAAGGGGTTTTTTAAAACAAAAAATGAGTTCCAAGCATACTACCCTATATAATCATTGTACAGCTTACCATCAAACGCCCACCTCATATTTTGTGCTTTTTCAACGTCAAAACCTTACTTTACAGCCTTCTTGACTGCTACTTTCTTGGCAACTTTCTTTTTGGACACTTTCTTCTTAACAGTTTTCTTTGCAGCAACAGGAGCTACTGTTTTTGCAGCGGCGGCTACAGCAGGACTCGCTGCTGGTGCATCTGCAGCAAAAGAAACGCCACCAAACATCCCGACCATCGCAAGAGAGAGAACACCAGCAATAAAATTCTTTTTCATAATTAAAGTTATTTTTTGTTTGAAAGTAAAAAAACGGAAGCCATCCATTCGCCTTCCTTTTTATTACTACGCACCATTCAGAACATTCTTTCAAAAAAATATACAAATCACTCATTCACTTTTGCATTCGCACACGTTCAGAGAGACCGCCGTTCAGGCAATCAGCAAAGAGAAGTGACAAAAAACAATGACGTATTTAAATCAAAGAGTTTTGGTATCCTTACCCTTCTTTTTTGGAGTTATTTTTTGTGATGGCAAGGAGTGTTTATGGTATCTCTTCTCCCAGCCCTGTATTGCAAGTGCCTTAAACTCTCTTTTGCCGGTTTTCATACCCGTAATTTTCAGAGAGTTTCCCGGCACAACATGTGTTTCTGGATGCACTATGGCCGCGCTGATGTCAACATGCCAGATCGCTTTGTTAAAGTCTCTTACAACAAGAAGATGGCTACGCATATCGACGTTAATGACCTTTCCGCCAAGCAGTCCTTTTTCTGAGTTCGTCCAGCGATGTTCATTGGCATAAATCAGTTTGTTGTACACATGAACATTTTCGATGAGGTAACGGTGGATATACTCGCCAATATCGACGGTATTAAGCGCTACGCTGAGCAAAAGGCTTGCTGAAAGGGAGGCTGCAATAACCTTGGTTGAAGAATAACGGTACCCTTTTCTTGTGTGCCGAAACCCGAAAAATGCAATCAGGATAAAAAGGGCAAGAGCGGCAAGCCACAAATAGGGTATACTTGCAATGATATCGGCAGTGATAGGACGCTCAATGAAAAAGCGGTGGATAGAGTCCTGATCTTCAATAAAATCATGATCAAGAAAAACATACATTGCGGTTGCCATCGATATGGCGCCAGTGAGCACAGAAATTGTCGCAAGCAGCCAAAAACCGAGCCGTCTGACAAGAAAGTGCCAACGCGGAATCAACACCGACTTTCTTTTTTCAATCTCTTCCAGGATGAATCCTGATCTTGCCTTCTGCATATACTGTTAGAGCTACCTCTTTTCAAGATAAATTTTTATTTTTTTCTTGGCCCTGCTGATCAGCGTTGCCACAGTTCCCTGAGGAATCTGCAGAATATCAGAGATCTCTTCGTAGGATTTTTCTTCAAAAAACTTCAAAACAATGATCTCTCGATACTTTGGTTCAAGCCGGTCAACGGCCGCCTTTATTTCCAAAACAGTATGCCTATGCTCCTTCTGATCACTCAAGAGTGCATCATCAGCAATCGTTTCAAACAAGAAAAAATCCTCAGCTCTTACTAATACACCTGGACGGCTCCGTTCCTTTCGAAAATAACTGATTGTTTCATTATGTGCGATTCGGTAGATCCACGATGAAAACTGAAGCGAATGATCATAGTCATTGAGGTGGACAAAGGTCTTGATAAAGATCTCCTGTAACAGATCCCGGGCTGCACTGTTATCCTTGCATCCAAGACGAGAGATATATCGCAAAAGAGGCGCCTCATATCGATCAACGATTGCGGTAAAAGCCTGTTTGTTTTTTATCGTTTGTGCAACCAGCTCCTGATCACTAAACTGCTGCCCTTCTCGATAAAGTGGAATATCAGCCATATCTTATGAGAGATCTTGAAGTTAGGTCATTGAAACTCTTACTTCCCTGCACGACCGTTTGCTCTCATGGCATTGCCCTTCAATGCAGGCAGTTAATCCAGCCGGGGCTTGATTCCCTTGATATCATGAAAAGAGACGACACCGAGCAGAGAATCATTGTCATCAGTGATCGGGATTGCCCGGAAGGAGTAACGGAAAAACATGTCAACCGCATCATGAAGCGTATCATCCGGGTTCAGCGTGATAAGACTGTCAGTCATAATGTCACCGAGTGTCTGCTCTGGATCTGCCTCAATCAGCTCCCTGATATCAACAACGCCCTGGAGGGTGTTCTCAGTATCAACAACGTAGACATACATGATAACATCCATATCACAGGCAACCGCACGATAATTGCCTATGACATCCTTGACAATGGTCTCGACGGGCCGCCTTATCACCTTCTGGGTAGAGTAGAGCATAATGTTTTCATCATGCTGGTCGATGATCTGCTGTACCCTCTGCTTATTTTCACTATCAACAAATTCGATAATCTCGTCGGCATCAGAGGCTGGCAGTATCGAGAGTATTCCGGCAACCTGTGCAGGACTCATTTCGTTAATCAATCCGGCAGCCCGCACTTTTTCCATGGAGCGGATCAGTTCCCGCTGCACCCTCGGTTCAACCTCCTCGAGGGTGTCTGAGGCCAATTCCGGCTCAATTTCGTTAAAAACCGCCAGGCGTTGATTCCCTTCCAGCTCTTCAAGAATATCAGCAAGATCAACAGGATGAATGTCATTAATATTTTCCTTGAGCACATTGAGCTTGACATTCCCCTCAAAGCTTCCAATGGTTTCGGGCAGCGGCTGAACATAGAGCCATGAAATGCTGGAGCCCTCCTTGTATCGGGCAAGATAGTTGGCAAGCTTTTTAAAGCCCATGCGGCGAAGAATGCGAAAACGATTAAAATCCACTTCGCTGACAAAAAGCCGCTCGTTCTGGAAAAGAAGCTTTACGTCATAGACCACCTCAATTTCATGGTCATCCATGTCAAGAATTTTCTTGTCGAGGATATAGTCTTTCAGAAAAATGTGGCTGTTGAGAGGGTCAAGTTCGTACCCTTCGGTGCTGGTGATTTCCGAAACAATCTCGGTATTTGAAATCAGGGTGATTTTATCCCAGGGAATCAGCAGGCGGGGGTCACCATAAGGGCGGTGAACAAGCAGGTGGGTCACTTCCGGAATTTTGCCCGCATTCTCCTGAATAACAAGGTCTTTAAGCTTGCCGATTGAGTTCGATTTGAGATAGATCCGGCGACCTACAATTTCGCTCAGAAAAAATTCACGCTCCAGTACAGTAACCATTTTCCTCGTCTCCCTTTTTATAAAACATTCATAACGGTTATGAACTTATAGACCATCAATACCACCAGCAGAAAGAGATAGACACGGAGTACCGCCAAAGAGATTTTGACCGCCCGCGACATTTCAACTGTTGGCTTGGAATAGCGCTGGTTAATCTCACGGATCTTGTTAAGAAACTGATTGATTGTCCTCATGGCCTGACACCTTTACTGGAAAAGATTAGGGAAAAGTGCACTGACTCCGTACAGGGTCGAGAGTATAATAATAGAGACAACAATAAGGGTGCTGACAATATTCTGCAACCGTGTATTGGCATACTCCCCCATCGTCTTTTTGTCGTTGAGCAAAAGAATCAAAAAGACCAGTGCTGCCGGAAGAAGAGTGACCGCAATAACCTGAACAAAAAGGGTGATGAGCACAAGCGGGGCACCCGGTATCAGGGGAACAACACCGGCAGTGGCCAGGGTAATGAAAAAGGAGATGTAAAACCAGGGAGCTTCCTTCACCTTGGTGTTGAGAGAGTGGGCCCATCCGAAGATTTCACCAAAAGCCCAGGAACTTGCCAGCGATATGCAGATTGCCCCAAGCAGTCCGGCATCAAAAAGCCCTATGGCCATAAAGGCACCGACATAGTGGTTTGTTTTCATCAACAGTTTGGCTGCGGTGGCGGCATCATCGATGGGTGTGCCATGCAGCAGAGTACCGGTTACAATCACAATGAAAATCGCAATTGAGACGGTGATGATTGAGCCGATAAAGGTATCAAGCTTGCCCATCTTGATGTCCTTTTCCTGCAATCCCTTGTCAACAACGGAGCTTTGCTGGAAGAAGAGCATCCACGGTGCAATGGTGGTACCAATATTGGCCATGAGCAGAAAAAAGAGCTCATTGGTGAGACCGCCGGGAAGGTTGGGAATAAGCCCCTGACCAGCGATGTCTGAAAGTGATGGATTGACCATAAATGCCGCAGGAATATAGATCAGGTTCAGCAGGCAAAACCCCAGTGCGATCTTTTCCCATGTCCAATAGCGGCCGTTCAGCACAATGATACTCATGAGCAAAACAACGATGATAACGGTCAACCAGGCAGGAACCCCGAAAATACCAAGAGCCGCAGTCATCCCCACAAATTCAGTGACCAGCGTCAGCCAGTCAACAATCATAAGATCAATGAGTGAAAACCACCCCCAGAAGGCACCGAAACTTTCAAAAATTGCCTCGGCATGTCCCCGCTTGGTCACAGCTCCCAGCCTCACCGTCATCTCCTGCACATAATAGGCAACAGGAATCAGGAGCAGCAAAAACCAGATCAGGTGATACCCATACTTGGCGCCTGTGGCAGCATAGGTCGTAATTCCACCCGCATCATTGTCGGCAATCATCACCACAAGGCCAGGGCCAGCAATAACAAGGTAGAGGCGGACAGCTTTCCAGACTTTTTTGAACCGGTAGTAGAGAACGGAAAAAAAATCCATATCCGTTGAGTTGGATGTTGACAAAACCCGGCATTGATATCAAGACAGAAAGGGAGGCATCGAACTCATGGTCTTTTTTCAACACCTGGTCAGGGACGCTTGTCTGCATTGAAAATGAAACAAATGCAACTCGCTGCAGACTCACCAGTCAATCCGGCGAAAATTTACCATTCTTTGCCCACTTTACAAAGAGATTTTTTTACGATCTAACGGCATTACAGACGAAAAGCGGAATGATAAAAACAAGGTAAACACGACATGGTCTATTAGAAAAAAAATGATTAGGAAATACCAAAGAAAAGAAATAATGTTCACCAATAAAACGTTAACAATTGTGACCAAAA
Organism: uncultured Chlorobiaceae bacterium; assembly: GCA_903917955.1. GTDB lineage: Bacteria > Bacteroidota > Chlorobiia > Chlorobiales > Chlorobiaceae > Chlorobium. The sequence continues at coordinate 5,177 of CAIXCO010000320.1, forward strand.
CGAAGAAAACACCCCAAAAACAAATCACTGATCATGGGACGTATTGCAAAAAAGCTGACCGATCTTATCGGTAACACCCCTCTTCTTGAACTTGGAAATTTCAATCGAGAACATAAAACAGAGGCAACGATTATTGCCAAACTTGAATACTTCAATCCGGGAGGCAGTGTCAAGGATCGCATCGGTTTTTCAATGATCGAAGATGCAGAGAAAAAGGGGTTAATCGACCGAGAGAGTGTCATCATTGAGCCAACGAGCGGCAACACCGGCATTGCCCTGGCCTTTATTGCCGCAGCCAAAGGGTACCGCCTTATCCTTGCGATGCCTGAGACGATGAGTGTCGAGCGCCGCAATCTCCTCAAGGCGCTTGGCGCTGAACTGGTGCTGACTCCTGGCTCGGAAGGGATGCTTGGGGCAATAAAAAAAGCCAATGAACTGCACGCCACCTATCCGAATTCATTTATCCCGCAGCAATTTAATAATCCGGCCAATCCAGAAGTCCACCGCACAACAACCGCAGTGGAGATATGGAACGATACCGATGGAGCTGTCGATATTTTTGTCAGCGGCGTCGGTACCGGCGGCACCATTACCGGTGTTGGAGAGGTGCTCAAAGAGCGAAACCCTGCGATAAAAATTGTTGCTGTAGAGCCCTATGACTCACAGGTTATTGCTGGCGGCAAGCCAGGGCCACACAAAATACAGGGCATTGGTGCCGGTTTTTTGCCCGACATCCTGAACAAAGAGATTATTGATGACATTATTCCGGTCAAAAATGAAGATGCCCTGCGTACCGGCCGCGAACTTGCCCGGACAGAGGGACTTATTGTAGGCATATCGTCAGGGGCCGCCGTTTACGCCGCATTGCAACTGGCTCAACGTGAAGAGAACAAGGGAAAACGTATCGTCGTCATTCTGCCCGATACAGGCGAGCGATACCTCTCGACACTGCTCTATCAGTTTGAAAATGAACCCGTCATTCTATAAAAGAAAGTCCGTTTTTGGTGTTCAAAATCAATTGTTCACCGACAACTTTTAACCCATTACATGACCATGTCAAACGCACCACAGGAACCCAACAGTCAGTTACAACGCAGTGTAACAACAACCGTAGCGAGAAATCTGGCAAACACGACCAAAACCGCGCCCCAGATGAACTCAATAACCCCGAGATGGCTGTTAAAGCTTCTCCCGTGGGTTCATGTCTCATCGGGCACCTACCGCGTCAACCGCACAAAAATAGAGCTGCAGAAACCCGAGCGTATCGGCATAGATTTTCATAGAGGTATCGCATCATTTCGCCCTGAAGCGCTGAAAAGCATTCCTCTCTTTGCATCGTTTGATAACGAAATCATCAGCAATCTGGCAAAAAAGTTTGTGCTCGAAGAGACGGGACTTGGCAACACCCTTATCCTTGAAGGTGAAGATCGCCACAAAATTTTCATCATTGCCCACGGTCAGGTCGAGGTTTTAAGCAAGGGACTTCATGGAGAGGAGCTTCGTATCGCCCTGCTTTCGGAAGGCGAGTATTTTGGTGAAGAAGACCTTGTTTCAGAAAAACCTTCATCAGTCACTATTCGCACCATTACCCCTGGCTCTTATTTCTCTCTCTCAAGTGTCGATATCGAAAAGCTCTTCCAGGAATCCCCATCACTGAAAGAGTCATTTCAGGCATCAGTCGAAGAGTACCTTAAAATCCGCTCGACCGTCAACAAACATGGCGAAAAGCACATCGACCTTATTGCCGGTTTCGCTGAAAATGTTGAAATACCAGAAACCTATGTCGATTACTCTAATAAACCCCGTGAGTACTCTCTTCAGGCCATACAGACCGTGGTTCGCGTCCACACAAGGGTTTCCGACCTCTACAATGAGCCCTACAACCAGATAGAGCAGCAGATGCGCCTGACGATCGAGGGCATCAAGGAGCGTCAGGAGTGGGAGTTCATCAACAACCGTGAGTTCGGCCTGCTCCATTCTGCCGATCCCGGACAGCGTATTAGCACCCGCTACGGCACACCGACCCCCGATGACCTTGACGATCTACTCACAAAGGTGTGGAAAAAACCTGCCTTCTTTATCGCACACCCAAAAGCCATTGCCGCTTTCGAGCGCGAATGCACCTGGCGTGGCGTTCCTCCACCGACCATCAATCTCTTTGGAACTCCCGTGCTGACTTGGCGTGGCGTGCCGCTTGTGCCATGCGACAAGCTTGAAATCAACAAAAACAACAAATCAAGTCACGGCACAACCAATATTATCCTCGTCCGTGTCGGCGAAAATGAACAGGGCGTGGTTGGATTGCATCAGGCCGGAATCCCGGGAGAGATCAGCCCAAGCCTTTCGGCAAGACTGATGGGTCTCGACAAGCTTGGCGTCGCCTCCTATCTCTTGACACTCTACTCGTCACTGGCCGTTCTGACCGATGATGCTCTGGCTATCCTTGAAAATGTTGAGGTCGGCTACTATCACGATTACGAGCATCGCTTGTTAGGCACAAAAACCAAATAAAACTGCGATTAACCGCTATGGAGAGAGTGCCATGAATTCAATTCCTGAAACATGACACTCTCTCTATAGATTACCATTGTAACTTATGCCTGGAACATATAAGCAAGAGAACATTACGGGAATCGAAAGCGAAGCGCTGAACCCGGTGTTCATTGCACAGCTTGCAAGCCGTCTGTTCAATGAACTGCCTGAAGCTGGCACTGCGCCTAAATTTGAAACTGATGCCGCAGGAGCACCCTCTTCGGCTGTGGGTACACTACATGATAAAACTGCTCTTGCCGGTGATCCGGGTGCTTTGAACGTTCCGACCACTCTGCAACAGCAGGATTTTTCCGGGGAATCGGCTCCTCCTTATCGTTTCGATGGCCTACCCTCTGAACCAGAGCACGATTTCTATTTTTTGCAGGGTGCACCAGAAAAAAAACAGGAACCTCTCGGCCATCACGCCAATAAACTGACCGAGCAGCAGAACTATTCCGACAAGAAAAACAGCTCATACGGGCTCGAGCAGTATATAGAACGTACCCTGCCAGCAAAACCGGATGGCACAGAAAATAGTACTCCGTTTTTTGACACTCTGAATGGCGGCCTTCCTGCTGAAGAGGATTTTTCCTTTAGAGTGCTTCTTGCGGCAGCTCAAGAGACCATACCGACCTCAACGGCCCATCAAAACCTGAAGGCCGTCACTCCTGAGACATTTTCCACCAACCAGTTGCAGCAGCGTCCAGAGTCTCCAGGCTCAACCGGCCTGCCCGCAGACGGTCAATGCTACGGCGCAAAGCTCTACCAGAGGTTTGTACAGGAACAGGGAAGCCCTGATCTTGAAATGGTTTTTCAGGCCCTCCGCAGTGGAGCCGGGGCACCTGCCAGCCCTCCTTTCCCTGGAACCGTTGGCCTCTCATCGCCAACTCTGCCTGAACTGCCCGGAAAAGCCCCTGCTCCGGTATGGCCGAACGGGAGTCCGGAAACGCCGGGCAGCACCCATGTACCGTTCAGTCTGCCTGAGACTCCCAAAGAGCCCTATTACTTTTTGCGTGAAGCTGAAACACCAATTCATCAGCCTGAAGGATTTGACGTAGCCACCATACGCAAAGACTTTCCTGTGCTACGCCAATTAATTCACGGCAAAGAGCTTGTCTGGTTCGACAATGCGGCAACAACACAAAAGCCGCTGAGCGTCATCAACGCTGTAGCGCAATTCTACGCGACCGACAACTCCAACATTCACCGGGGTGCCCACACCCTTGCCGCCCGAGCAACCGATGCTTATGAAGGGGCCCGCGAAAAAATCCGCCAATTCATCGGTGCAGGTTCCGCAACAGAGATCATCTATGTTCGGGGCACCACTGAAGGGATTAATCTGGTGGCGCAAACCTGGGGACGAAAGTTCCTCCAGCCGGGAGACGAGATTGTGCTCTCCATCCTTGAGCACCATGCCAATATTGTGCCCTGGCAGATGGTGGCACAAGAAAGAGGTGTTCGCATCAAGGTGGTGCCGGTCAACGACCGGGGCGAGATCATCATGGAAGAGTACACCAAACTGCTCGGGCCCCGCACAAAGTTTGTTTCGCTGACCCAGGCTTCGAACGGGCTTGGCACGATACTTCCTATAAAGGAGATGATCCAGTTGGCCAAACGGTTCGACGCCAAGGTGCTTATCGACGGTGCCCAGTCGGTGGCCCATATTCCGGTCAACGTGCAGGATCTTGATGCCGACTTCTTTGTCTTTTCCGGCCATAAAATCTTTGCGCCTACCGGTATCGGTGTGGTGTACGGCAAACGAGAACTGCTTGAGCTCATGCCTCCGTGGCAGGGAGGCGGCAACATGATCAAGGATGTACGCTTCGAAGAGACCATCTACAATGAAGCTCCGGCAAAATTCGAGGCGGGAACCCCCTCTATCGGCGATGCCATCGGCCTTGGAGCCGCGCTCGACTATGTGCGCAAAATCGGACTCGACAACATTGCCCGTTACGAGCACGAACTGACCGAGTACGGCACCGAACGATTGATTGGAATTCCAGGACTGCGCATGATCGGAACTGCACGCAACAAGGTGGGCGTCCTCTCCTTTGTTTTAAACAAGTTCCCGAACGATGAGGTAGGCAAACTACTCGACCGTGAGGGCATTGCCGTCCGTACCGGCCACCATTGCTCGCAGCCTTCGTTACGGCGCTTCGGAGTTGAGGGTACCATTCGACCATCACTCGCCTTCTACAATACCAAAGAGGAGATCGACCGGCTTGCCGAGGTGATCAACCACATCCAGCGCAGATAAGCCGCTGAATTTAAAATGCAGAGGCCATCCCGACAGAAAACGGAATGGCCTCTGCATTTCAGATAAAAGGATTGTTGTGAAAAGGCAGGCCAAGTGAATGGGCAACCTCCTTGTGGGTCACCTCTCCATTCCATGTGTTGAGACCACCCGAAAGTCCGGGCACCATCACCATGGCACTTTCAATACCAAGATCCGCAATCCTTCTAATGTAGGGAAGGGTCGCTCCCGTAAGCCCATCGGTAGAAGTACGGGGATAGGCGGCTGGCATATTGGCAACACAGTAATGGATAATCCCCTCTTCCACAAAGACCGGATTTTCGTGCGTGGTGGGATGTGAGGTTTCGAAGCAGCCGCCCTGATCGATTGCAATATCGACAATTACACTCCCCGGTTTCATTTTTTGAAGCATGGATCGCGTCAAAAGCTTCGGTGCACTTGCGCCAGTCACCAGCACTGCGCCAACTATCAGATCAACATCAGCAAGCATCTCCTCAAGATTCTGCTCGTTGGCAAAGAGGGTATGCACCTGGGGCGGCAGCAAATTATCAAGTTCACGCAATCGCTCCTGATTGATCTCCATAATGGTAACCTCTGCTCCGAGGCCTGCGGCAGCCCTCGCAGCATTGGTTCCGGCAGAACCACCTCCCAGAATCAGCACCTTGGCCGGGAGTACTCCGGGAAGGCCGCCAAGCAGTTTGCCCTTACCACCCTGATGGCTTGCGAGGTAAAAACCACCCATGATGATGCTCATTTTTCCGGCAACTTCACTCATGGGAGCCAGCAAAGGCAGATGGCCGCCATGCTCGACCGTTTCGTATGCAATACCGGTTACTTTTGACTTGATCAATTGACGGGCAAGCTCCGGAACACTGGCAAGATGAAGAAAGGTGAAGAGAATCTGGCCCTCCCGAAAAAAAGCAAACTCCTCTGCCAGAGGCTCCTTTACCTTCACAATAAGCTCATTTTTCCACACCTCTTTGGCAGAAGAGGCAATGATGGCACCGGAACGCTTGTATTTTTCATCGCTGAAGCCACTCCCCTTGCCAGCTCCACGCTCAACAACAACATGGTGACCAGCGCTAACAAGATGGCGAACACCTGCAGGAGTACAGGAGACCCTGTTCTCTTTTATTTTTATTTCCCTGGGGATACCAATATTCATAAGAGGAAGGATTTTTATCTTCTGAAGGAAAAGGGATCACACCTCCGCGATCAGGCGGTGTTTGTCGAGTTTTGTTACGATGCCACGTCCAGCAACAACATCGTCAAAATCAGGGAATTTATCAATAACAACGTATAAAAAGAGAGGCGTCGCACACACTCCTGGCCAGCAAACCGCTTCCCCGGGTTACGCCCAGTGAAAAACGGAGATTTCACGAACACACCCGCCACCGTGACCACCGCATTTGCTTTTTCTGATTAATAATGTTAAAATGGCAAGACTTGATATTTTGTTCCATTTGCTTTATTCATAATGCGGAGTTTTTTTATCTTATTTCTTCTTCAAGAGAACAGCATGGTCAACCAGAGTGAACGCGTCATGTCACACCAAAGCGAAAACAGACTTGCCATATAAGAAATATACATACCATGAATTTACCCATAATGGTCGCCCCGGCAATACCTCGCAACTTCATACCCAGTGAACTCTTTGCCATCACGGTTCATTTTTCAAAACTATGGGCCAGCAACAAAATTGCGATCAAGCAACAACCGGGATGGCTCTCCGATCGAGAACTTGTGCTCCTTACGCAAAAAGAGACAAAGCAGTTTACAGCAATCATACACCGATACGAAAAAATTCTTTTACTCTATATCGCAGTATCCGGCTGCGAGAGAAAAAGTGCCGGGGAGCTGCTTCAGGATATCTTTGTCAACGCTTATGTCTATCTCAATGAGTATGATCACTCCATCCCCTTTTCGTCATGGATATACCGGCTTGCCCACAAGGAGATTGATGAGCGCTTAAATAACCTGCCCGCAAAAAGAGAAGACAATGAATCAGGATCGCCTTACGAGCCTATGGTCGAGCGAATTACCAACACCTTGCCCGATTGCCAGCATTACACATTAACACAGATTATAACGGCGGTCAAACAGCTTGAAGGCAAGTATCGTGATGTTATGGTGTTGAAATATGCTGAACAGAAATCTTCACCAGAAATCTCTGATATTCTGGAGATATCACCGCATACCGTCGAGTCGCTCACCCTGTATGCTGAAGACAAAATAAGTGCCTATCTGGCAAATATTTAGCCCCGTTGTAATATGCCAAACAAAGTTTCGGATTCATTTTGGTCAACCATAGAAAAGAACCAGATCACGCAAATCCCCCGCTGGCGTTTTGTACTCAAACAGATCACGCTCTGGATTGTTGTAGCGACTCTTGCCATTATTGTCAGCTTGGCCGGAGCGGTTGCCTTGTATATTTCTCTCAACCATGATTTCACCATCAGTCATGATTACGCCATAACCTTCCTTCATGAGTCCCCCTTGCTGATGAGCATTTTGATGAGCATGCCCTATTCCTGGCTTGTTTTGATTGTGCTTTTTTTTCTTCTGGTCTTCACCGTTGTGTCGCGCTCAAAAAAAGGATATTCGTACGGCATCATCAGAATTATTACCGGATTATTGCTTGCAACAATTCCCCTAATGACGATTTTTTATACCTCTGGCATCGGACGCTCCACCCATTGGTATATGTCGGAAAACTACAGCAACTACTATCATCTCGTCAATGGAAATGAGCAGGATTGGTCTCATCCTGACAAAGGACGTCTTGGAGGGCGGGTCATCAGGTACGACGAAAAGGAGAGGATTTTGATTCTGAAAAGCTTTGCCAATGAGTTCTGGCAAATCGACGTCAAAAACGCGAAAATTGACAGCGACACCCTTCTTCTTCCGGGTAACTATTTAAAAATAAAAGGCGTACAAACAACAAAAGAGGGCTTTTTGGCACATTCAATACACAGCAGAAGTGAAGTGTACATTGCCGAGCACCCGGAGTTGATCAAAAATCGCTAAAGAGAGCAATCGCGGCTCTCCCCCCACAGAGCTGTAAAACCCCATAATCGTCACAACCATGAGTACCCCTTTGACCAAATCATACAACAACGTTGCTACCCCTCCCACGTCAAATACCCTCCCTTTTTCACAAAAATGTAATCATCACAGCAGCTTTATAGAGTACATCGGAAAAGGCTACGTGAGCACTCAGGTGGTGTATGCTGATGGAAGAGCTGTTGATTTTATCTATTTGGAAACCAATACCGCTTACGAAACCCTGACGGCTCTCAAAAACGTGGTAGGCAAAAAAATATCGGAGGTTTTTCCCGATATAGCCACCAGGCATCCCGAGTTTCTTGGAAAAATGATCATAGTTGCCGATACAGGAATTCCTGAGCGCTTTGAAATGTGCTTTAAACCTTCTGAGACGTGGCTTGATACCACCTTGTATTGCCCAGAACATGGGTATCTGATTGCGATCATTGATGACATCACCAAACGCAAAGAGGCTGAAACTGTGCTCAAAAAAAGCGAAGAGCGATTCAGGGCCGTTTTTAACAGCCATTCCGCCATACAGGCTCTTCTTGACCCTGAGACAGGAAAGATTCTTGATGTCAACGAAAAGGCTACGGGATGGTATGGGTGGTCGCTTGATGAACTCAAGCAGATGTACACCCGCGATATCAATACCTTGCCACCTGATGCCATCATAAGCAGCCTGAAATCAGTAGATGCCGGGGTGCACAATACCTTCAGTGGTTACCATCGGATGGCTGATGGCTCAATACGTGATGTAGAAATTTTCCGCAACAAAATCGAAATTGACGGCAAAGCGGTTGTTCACGCCATCATTCATGACGTTACTGACCGCAAGCGATACGAGTCGCTTAATGCATTCAGGATTCGCCTGCTCCAGATAGCCGAAACCTATTCGGTGGAAGAGTTGCTGAGCATAACGCTTGACGAAGCTGAAAAGATAACGGGAAGTTCGATCGGGTTTGTTCACTTTGTTGACGAAAACCAGACGACACTCAACCTGCAGGCATGGTCGAGCAACACCCTGAAAAATATGTGCAAAGCGGAAACAGAAAACCGACACTATCCGCTCAATAAAGCCGGAGTATGGGCCGATGCCGTGCGTGAACGAAAAACGATTATTCATAATGATTATCCCGGCCTCGATCATCGTAAAGGTACGCCGGAGGGTCATGCTCAACTCAAGCGTGAAATGGTTATACCGGTTATTCGGAATGAAAAAATAGTGGCAATTATGGGGGTCGGCAACAAGCCTGCGGATTATGATTATAAAGATGTTGAATGGGTAGAGACATTAGCCAATCAAGTCTGGGATATCATTGCCAACAAGATTACCGAGAATGAAAAAAACAAACTCGCCGCTCAACTGCAGAACTCATCAAAAATGGAGATGATCGGTCAGCTTGCGGCAGGCATAGCCCACGAAATCAACAACCCGCTCAATTTTATTCTGCTCAACAGCAACAATATTGAGAGTGACTGTCAGGATCTTTTCGAACTCGTCAATGATTACCGTCATATCATTGAAAAAGTTGAGGCATCAACACCGGTTGCCGAAGAGATCATGCGCGTCAGAAACAAAGAGCGTGCATTCGACATTGATGATTTGATCTCCAGCATCCCGATAGCCCTGAAAAAATCAGAACAGGGGGTGGAGCGCATCACCACCATCACCCGGAGCATGAGGAATTTCTCTTACACTAACAGCAAGAACTCCTTCACTCCATTTGATATCAACAGCGCAATAGAAGAGACTCTCGTCATTGCAAAAAGCGAATACCGCGACGTTATTGCTCTTGACGTACAGCTCAATTCCCTGCCGCTGGTACTGTGCGATCCCTCCAAAATCAGCCAGGTGATCCTTAACCTCATCATCAACAGCGTCCATGCCATCAAGTCACACAACAGAAGCGATACGGGACGTATAGAGGTCAAAACATGGGCAAGCAGCGACAACATCTCTTGCTCAATAAGCGATAACGGTCCGGGAATCGCTGAAAAGATCAGGGAGCGGATCTTTGAGCCCTTCTTCACAACAAAGGAGATCGGCAAAGGAACGGGACTCGGGCTCAGCATCAGCTATGACATCATCGTCAATCAACACAAGGGAACCATTATGGTTGAGTGTCCACCTGAGGGAGGCGCCGTGTTTACTTTTTCGCTGCCAAGAATTGTCTTGCCTTCAGCGCTTTCTTCCGAGTAATATGTTGCTTGGGCCATCAAGCAAAATAGAATGCAAGAGCATGAACAAAACGGAGATGGTAATGCAAAAAAGGGTACACCTGATTGTTACGGGTGCAGTACAGGGTGTCGGGTTCAGAATGTTTATTGATCGGAAGGCAAGAGAGCTGAAGCTCTGCGGGTGGGTAAAAAACCGTATGGATGGCACCGTAGAAATTGATGCTCAAGGCCCGGAAGAAGCAATCGACGAGTTGCTCCTCCAGGCAAAAAGAGGGCC